>NZ_QWGT01000396.1 GCF_003576405.1 Clavibacter lycopersici | reverse complement strand
ATCCGCGACGGCGAGCGCCCGCGGGCCTGACCGCCGGCCCGACGCCTCGGACGGGACGCACCGGCCCTGCGCCCTCGCTCGCCGCAGCCCCGTGGACAGCCCGGCCGCGTGCGCACGCGCCCCTGCGACCATGCCCGCATGCCCTCCGTGTCCGTGCGCCCGATGACCCCGACCGAGCTCGCCCGCATGGTGGCCACCGCCGTGGAGGACTACGCGGCGCGCCAGGTCGAGGCGGGCGCCTGGCCCGCGGAAGGCGCGCGTGGACGGGCTGCGGCGGAGACCGCGAAGTGGCTCCCCGACGGGATCCGGACGCCGCGCACCCTGCTCCTCCGCGGGATCGACGAGGAGGGCGCTGGGGTCGGCTGCGCCTGGGTCGCGCTCGACCATCCGAACGGCGTGCCCGACACCGCCTTCCTGTTCGAGCTGATGGTGGATCCCTCGCGCCGCGGATCCGGGTACGGCCGCGCCCTCCTCGCCGCGGCGGAGGAGGCGACGCGCGCCGCGGGCGTCCCCGCGCTGGCGCTCTACGTCTTCGGCGCGAACCACGCGGCGATCGCCCTGTACGCGTCGGCGGGCTACGGCGTGACGGCGCAGCAGATGCGGAAGGCGCTCTGAGGCGGGCCGAACCGACCCGGGCCTCGCCCGTGCCGCGCGCATCCGGGATCATCGGGGCATGCCCGCACCCTCGCGCATCGTCTCCCTCGTCTTCCCGCACGTGACGCAGCTCGACCTCACGGGTCCGGTGCAGGTGCTGTCCCGGCTCCCCGGTGCGGCGGTGGACCTCGCCTGGCACCGGATCGAGCCGGTCCCCACCGACTGCGGCTTCCCGCTCCTGCCCACGACCTCCTTCGCGGACGCCCCGCAGGCCGACGTGCTCCTCGTGCCGGGCGGCCGCGGCGCCTTCGATCTGATGGAGGACCCCGCGGCCCTGGCCTTCATCGAGCGGCAGGCGGCCGGTGCACGGCATGTGCTCGGCGTCTGCACCGGAGCGTTCGCGCTCGGCGCGGCCGGCCTCCTGGGCGGACGGCGCGCCACCACGCACTGGGCCTCGCATCCGCTGCTCGAGCTGCTCGGCGCGATCCCCGTGACGGAGCGGGTCGTGCGCGACGGCCGGTTCATCACGGGCGGCGGCGTGACGAGCGGCATCGACGCGGCGCTCGTGCTCGCGGCCGAGATCGCCGGCGACGCGGAGGCCCGGGCGATCCAGCTGGCCCTCGAGTACGACCCGCGGCCGCCGTTCGACGCCGGGCACCCGTCGCGCCCGGACGCCGACCCCGCGCAGGTCGAACGCGGGATGGCCGACGCCCGGCACGACCGCGCGCCGCTGGTCGCGCGTGCGGCGGAGCGGCTCCGCGACGGGCGC
>NZ_QWGT01000395.1 GCF_003576405.1 Clavibacter lycopersici | reverse complement strand
GGCGCTCATGGTGGCCCATGGATCCAGCGGCGCGACGGGCGCGTCCGAGCCGAGCGCGAGGCGCGTGCCCGCGGCGCGGAGGTCGGCGAGGGCGAAGGCGCGACCGGTGCGGCCGGCCCAGTAGACGTCGGCGATGTCGCGGTCGTCCATGGCGTGCTCGGGCTGCACGCTCGCGACGACGCCGAGCGCGGCGAACCGCGCCACGTCCTCGTGCGTGAGCAGCTGGGCGTGCTCGATGGATCCGGCGAGCCCCTCGGCGTCGCGGTGCGCGCCGCCGAGCACCCGGTCGAGGTGCGCGAACGCGTCGAGCGCGAGCCGGTTGGCGTGGTCGCCGATGGCGTGGATCGCGGGCCGCAGCCCCTGGCGCGCGGCCCGCACCATGATCTCCCTCAGCTCCTCCGGCGGCACCGATAGCTGGCCGCAGGCGCCGCCGTGCGCGTCGCCGCCCTGGCCGTCGAGGTCCGGGTACGGGTCGAAGCAGTACGCGGTGCGGGTGTTGAGGGATCCGTCGGTGACGACCTTCGCGGGCCCCACGCGCACGAGGCCGCGGGTGCCCGGGAGGACGTCGCCCGTGCGGAGGCCCTCGTCGCGCGCGCGGTCGAGGTCCTGCGGCCAGACGCCCGCCTCGACCCGGAGCGCGTCGTGGCCGAGGGCGGCGAGGCGGCGCCAGCGGTCGGCGTTCCAGTCGATCTCGAGGTCGACGACGCCGACCACGCCGCGGCGGGCGGCCTGGCGCGCGACCTGCACGGCCTGCGCGTCGAGCGACGACGCATCGCCCTCCTCCACGCGGTACATGAAGTCGAAGCAGTCGTCCTCGCGCAGGAGGCCGGTGGGGTGGTCTCCGTAGCCGTGCGGCGCGAGCGCCGCGGAGCTCGCCCAGCAGCAGTGCAGGTCGCCGCTGACGAGGAGCACCGGGGTGTCGCCCGCGACGGCGTCGAGCAGGTCCTTGGTGGGGAGGTCGGGCCAGAGGCCGTCGCGGAAGCCGTAGCCGACGAGAGCCTCGGGGGCGCCCGTCGACGCGACGGCGCCGGATCCGGCAGCGTCGCGGGCCCGGAGCGCGTCGCGCACGAGCGCAACGGCCTCCGCCGCGGACGCCGCCCGCGAGAGGTCGAGGCGGCGCGACACCTTGGTCCACTGCGTGAAGTGCACGTGGTTGTCCCACAGGCCCGGGATGACGAAGCGGCCGTCGAGCGCGCGGGTCCGGGCGCCCGCCGCGTCGGCGGATCCCGCGGGGCCGACGGACGCGATGACGCCGTCGCGCACGAGCACGTCGACGGGCGCGTCGGATCCGGGCAGGCGGCCGCCCGCGAGGAGCAGCGCGCTCACGCGTCGACCCCGGCGGGTCCGGTCCCGGCACGCGACGCCGCG
>NZ_QWGT01000394.1 GCF_003576405.1 Clavibacter lycopersici | reverse complement strand
CGCTCCCGCCGCTCCCGCGGTGGAGCGCGAGCCCGACGAGGCCGAGGATCCCGCGCCCGCGGATCGCGCGCCCGCGGATCCGTTCCCCCGCGCCGCCGTCGCCACCCGCCGACCCGACGCCGACGAGCTCGCGCTCCGGCAGCGGCTCGTCGTGTCGGCGGCGCTCACCGTCCCCGTGTTCCTCATGGCGATGGTCCCCGCGCTCCAGTTCCCGAACTGGCAGTGGCTGTCGCTCGCGCTCGCCGCCCCCGTCGCCGTCTGGGGCGCGTGGCCGTTCCACCGGTCCGCCGCCGTCAGCGCGCGGCACGGCGGCGTCGGCATGGACACGCTCGTGAGCATCGGCGTCGCGGCCGCGTTCCTGTGGTCGCTGTACGCGCTCTTCCTCGGCGACGCCGGGGACGCGGGCATGCGCATGACCATGAGCCTCGTCTCCGAGCCCGGCGCCGGATCCGGCGACGTCTACCTCGAGGTCGCCGCCGCCGTCACGGTGTTCATCCTCGGCGGGCGCTACCTGGAGGCGCGGGCCGCCCGCGCGTCCGGCGCCGCCCTCGCCGCCCTGCTCGACCTCGCCGCGAAGGACGTGGCCGTCGTGCGCGACGGCGTCGAGGTGCGGATCCCCATCCGCGACCTCCGCGTCGGCGAGGAGTTCGTCGTGCGGCCGGGCGAGCGCATCGCGACCGACGGCGTGGTCGTCGACGGATCCAGCGCGGTCGACCGCTCGCTCCTCACGGGCGAGTCGCTCCCCGTGGAGGTCGGGCCCGGCGACGACGTCACGGGCGCGACCCTCAACGCGGGCGGCCGCCTCCTCGTGCGCGCCACGCGCGTGGGGGAGGAGACCCGGCTGGCGCGCATGGCCGCGCTCGTGGAGGAGGCGCAGACCGGGAAGGCCCGGATCCAGCGCCTCGCCGACCGCGTCTCGGCCGTGTTCGTGCCGGTCGTCCTCGTGCTCGCCGTCGGCACGCTCGTCGGCTGGCTGCTGCTGGGCTTCCCGGCGGAGGCGGCGTTCACGGCCGCGGTCGCGACGCTCATCATCGCGTGCCCGTGCGCCCTCGGCCTCGCGACGCCCACCGCGCTCCTCGTGGGCACGGGCCGCGGCGCGCAGCTCGGGATCCTCATCACCGGCCCCGAGGTGCTCGAGTCCACCCGCCGGATCGACACCGTCCTGCTCGACAAGACCGGCACCGTCACCACGGGCGTCATGTCGCTCGTGCGGGCCGTGCCCGCCGACGGCGTCGACGCCGACGAGCTCGTGCGCGTCGCCGCCGCCCTCGAGGCGCGGTCGGAGCACCCGGTCGCGCGCGCCGTCGTCGAGGCCGCGGGCGCCGGACCCCTGCCCGCCGTCGACGGCTTCGTCGCGACCCCGGGCCTCGGCG
>NZ_QWGT01000393.1 GCF_003576405.1 Clavibacter lycopersici | reverse complement strand
CTGAGGGTCACGATGAAGTCGCCGTCGCGCGCGATCTCCGCCGCGCGGTCGGCCGCCTGCTGCCAGTCGGGCAGGTAGTCGACGTGGCTCGGGTCCGCGAAGCGCTCGGAGACGAGGGCGCCCGTGACGCCGGGGATCGGGTCCTCGCGGGCGCCGAAGACGTCGAGCACGATGGTGTGGTCGGCCAGCTCCTCGTAGACGCGGGCGAAGTCGCCCGCCATCATCTGCGTGCGGCTGTAGAGGTGCGGCTGGTGCACGGCGATGATGCGGCCCTCCCCCACGACCGTGCGCGCGGCCTCGAGCGCGGCGCGGACCTCGGTGGGGTGGTGCGCGTAGTCGTCGTAGACGCTCACGCCGCGCACCTCGCCGTGCAGCTCGAAGCGGCGGCCGGTGCCGGAGAAGGCGGCGAGGCCCGCGATCGCGTCGTCGGGATCCACGCCCAGGCCGACGAGCACGGCGTAGGCGCCGGCCGCGTTGATCGCGTTGTGGCGGCCGGGGACGCGGAGCGCGGCGCGGCGCGCGACGCCGTCGTGGGTGAGCGTGAAGGCGACGGGGCCGTCGGTCACGATGTCGGTGATGCGGATGTCGGCGGCCGGGTCCTCGCCGAAGGTGACGACGCGGCCCTCGATGCGCTGGGTGACGCGGCGCGCGCCCGAGTCGTCGCTCGAGATGACGACGAGCTCGGACGCCGCGCTGGCGAAGCGCACGAACGCGTCGTCGAACGCCTCGTGCGAGCCGTAGTGGTCGAGGTGGTCGGCGTCGACGTTGGTGATGAGCGCGACCGCGGTGTCGTAGAGGAGGAAGGAGCCGTCGGACTCGTCGGCCTCGACGACGAAGAGCTCCTCGGATCCGGGGGCGCTCGAGACGCCGAGCCCGCCGATCACGCCGCCGTTGACGAACGACGGGTTGCGGCCCGCCTCGAGCAGCGCGGTCACGATCATGCCGGTGGAGGTGGTCTTGCCGTGGGCGCCCGCGACGGCGACGAGCCGCTGGCCCGAGATGAGCCAGGCGAGGGCCTGCGAGCGGTGCAGGATCGGCAGTCCGCGCTCCTTCGCGAGCACGTACTCGGGGTTGTCCTGCCAGAGCGCTCCCGTGACGACGAGCGCGTCCGCGTCGCCCACGTGCGAGGCGTCGTGTCCGACGTGGATCTCGGCGCCGAGCTCGCGGAGGGCCTGGACGGCGTCCGAGTCGCGGGAGTCGGATCCGGTGACGCGGTGGCCCGCGGCGAGGAACAGGCGCGCGATGCCGCTCATGCCGGACCCGCCGATGCCCACGAAGTGGACGCGCCCGAGCTCGGTCGGGATGTCCATGGTCAGGTCGGGTGCGATCACGTGCGGTCTCCTCGGGAGGTGGGAAGCGGTGGGGGGCGGCGGTC
>NZ_QWGT01000392.1 GCF_003576405.1 Clavibacter lycopersici | reverse complement strand
GGCCGCGTCGGCCTCGTCGTCGGGTGCGGCCGCGTCGTCGGCGATGCCGGCGGGCGCCGGGCGGCCCGCCGCGCGGATCACGTCGATGAGGCCGCGGCGCATCTCCGCCGAGCGGGTGAGCTCCGGGAGGACGTCCTGCTCGAGCGTCTGCGCACGCGTCCACGCCTCTGCGCCCGCCTCGGTGCGGGCGACGACGTGGCGACGGCGGTCGTCCGGATCCGGCGCGCGGGACACGAGCCCCTCCCGCTCCAGCCGCTCGAGCGTGCGCGACATCGTCTGCGTCTCGACGTGCGCGGAGCGGGCCAGCTGGATCTGGCTGAGCGGCCCGTCGCGCAGCAGGTGCAGCGCGATGAGGCCCGCATGCGTGACGCCGAGGGTCGCGAGCGCCTCCGACCACGCGTGCTCGACCGCGCGCGCGGCCGTGGACAGCAGCCGCCCGGTGGGCCAGCTCGCGAGCTCATCGTCGATGGGCACCTCCGACGCCATGGCACCTCTCCTGGTAGTGTCTTCATCAGCAGGCTTACTATCCGCCTGCTGACTTTCCCATCGTAGAGGAGCAGGCCGCATGGGCACCGCGAAGGACATCGTCCGGCAGATCGTCGTCATCTCGAGCATGGCGTTCGCGATCATCGGCTCCGCGTTCGGCTCGGGCGCGTTCAGCGATCAGAGCATCCAGAACGCGTCGAGCGGCGCCCTCAGCGCGAGCTACACGCCCGTCGCGCCGGCCGGTCCGGCCTTCTCGATCTGGGGCGTGATCTACCTCGGCCTCGTCGCGTACACGATCTGGCAGGCGCTCCCCGCCCAGCGCGCCGACGAGCGCCAGCGGCGCGGCGGCTACCCCGTCGCCGTGACCCTCGTGCTCAACGCCGCGTGGATCCTCACCGCGCAGGCCGGGTTCCTCGTGCTCTCCGGCGTCGTCATCGTCGCGCTGCTCGTGACGCTGATGTGGACCTTCCGCGCCCTCCTGGCGACGCGACCGCGGCACCTCGTCGAAGGCGTCGTGCTCGACGGCACCATGGGCCTCTACCTCGGCTGGGTGAGCGTCGCCACCATCGCGAACATCGCCTCGATCCTCACGGCGTCGGGATTCCAGCCGGGCACGACGGGACGCGACGCCTGGGCGGTCGCGCTGCTCGCGGTCGCGGGCGTCGTCGGGGTGGTGCTCGCGCTCCGCGACGGCGGGCGGCTCGCGCCCTCCGTCGCCATCGCGTGGGGCCTCGCCTGGGTCGCCGTCGGGCGGCTGACGGGCGAGCTGCTGTCGACGCCGGCCGCGGTGGCCGCGCTCGTGGCGGCCGCAGCGGTCGTCGTCGTGACGCTCGTCGCGCGGACCCGGGCCGGGTGGACCGGACGGGTCGCCGCCCGCCCGGCGGTCGCCGCCCGCTA
>NZ_QWGT01000391.1 GCF_003576405.1 Clavibacter lycopersici | reverse complement strand
CGGGCATGACGCGCGTCGACGTGACGGTCGGGTCGTCCACCGCCGAGGCGGGCGCGCGTCCGGTCCGCAGCTCCGCGGCGACCTCGCGCGCGGTGGGCCGGGTCGCGGGGTCGCGCCGGGTCATGCGGCCGAGGAGGTCCACCCACGCCGTGCCGAGCCGCGCGGGGATCTCGGGGTCGCGCACCACGCGCGCCATGGTCGACTCGGCGGCCGTGCCGGGGAAGGTGCGCCGGCCGGTGAGGCACTCGAGGAGCACGAGGCCGAGCGCGTAGACGTCGGTCGGCGCGCCGACCTCCTCGCCGAGCGCCTGCTCGGGGCTGAGGTAGCTGACGGTGCCGACGATGGATCCGGTCGACGTGAGGCGCGTGCCGTCCACGAGGCGCGCGATGCCGAAGTCGGTGAGCTTCGCGGCGGCCGGTTCGTCGTCCTCCTCGGGGCGTGCGAGCAGCACGTTGGCGGGCTTGACGTCGCGGTGCACGACCCCGCGGCGGTGGATGTAGCCGAGCGCGTCCGCGAGGATCCCGCCGATGCGCGCGACCTCGGGCCCGGGCAGCGGCCCCTGCTTCATGCGGTCGGCGAGCGTGGTGCCGTCGACGATCTCCATCACGATGAAGGCGAGCACGCGGTCCGCGACCACGTCGTCGCCCACGTCGAACAGGGTCACGAGGCCGGGGTGGCTGAGGCCCGCGAGCATGCGCACCTCGCCCTCCTGGCGCTCGACCTCTCCCGGGTCGGCGGAGTCGGTCGCGAAGACCTTCACGGCCACCTCGCGGCCGAGCGTCTCGTCGGCAGCGCGGTACACGGTGGCCATGCCGCCGCGTCCGAGCAGTCCGCTGATGCGGTAGCGGCCGGCCAGCAGCGTGCCGGCGAGTCCGTCGGGCCGTTCTCCGGGCATGGGCGCACCTCTCATCACGGTCTCCCAGACTAGCCCGGGGCTCCTGGGCGGCACCCGCCCGGCACGGCCGGCGGCCAGCCTGCGGATCCGCGCCACGGCGGCGTCCGCACAGGGTGCGGGAGGTAGCCTCTCCCACCATGGACGGCGTCTTGCTCTACATCCTCGGGGTGCTCATCATCGTGGTCGGCGTCGCCGTGTCCATCGGCCTCCACGAGGTCGGGCACCTGGTGCCCGCGAAGCTGTTCGGCGTACGCGTCACGCAGTACATGATCGGCTTCGGGCCCACGATCTTCAGCCGCCGGAGGGGCGAGACCGAGTACGGGGTCAAGGCCATCCCGCTCGGCGGCTACATCTCCATGATCGGGATGTTCCCGCCGCAGAGCTCCCGCGCCGGCACGAGCAGCACGGGCATCGCGCAGCTCGTCGGGCCGGACACCCGCCGACCGGCGGGCAGCGCGCCGACGGCCGACCCCCAGGATCCCGCCGCGACCGCCACCGCGCCCG
>NZ_QWGT01000390.1 GCF_003576405.1 Clavibacter lycopersici | reverse complement strand
CGCCCGCCGCCGGAGCTCGACCCGCGCGATCCGGTCGCCGTCGCGCAGACCCCGGATGCCCGCCGCGAGCGGGGCCCGGGACTCGAGGAGCTGCCGGCGCCCGCCCTGCAGCAGGATCTCCCACGCCACGCGCGGCGCATTGCGGCGCCATGCGCGCAGGTCCGCCTCGTCGAGGTGGCGGGCCGCGTAGAGCATCCGGTTGCGGATGTTGTGGAAGTAGTAGGTGGCCGACTTCGCCTGGCCGGCGGAGAGCCCGCCGGCGCCCTGCGTGCCGCCCTCCGCGTGGATCGCCGTCACGTCGTCGAGGAGCGCGAGCCGCCCGCCCGCCGCGGTGACGCGGTGCGACAGGTCGACGTCCTCCCAGTAGAGGAAGTACGCGTCGTCGAACCCGCCGGCGCGGTCGAAGAGGGCCACGGAGAGCAGCAGGCAGGCGCCGCTCAGCCACGGCTCGATGCGCGCCGTCGTGCCCTCGGGTCGGCGGCGGCGCGAGCGGATCCGGCCGTCGGCGAGGTACAGGTCGGATCCGGCCGACCACAGCGAGCCGTCCGGCCGCAGGATGCGCGGGGCGACCATCGCGTCGTCGTCGTCGAGGGACGCCCGGAGCAGCGCGTCGACGGCCTCGCCGGTGATGAGCGCGTCCGGGTTGAGCAGCAGCACGTGCGTGCGCCCGAGAGCCGCGGCGCGCCGGACGCCGCGGTTCATCCCGGTGCCGAAGCCCTCGTTGCCGTCCGGCAGCTCGAGGTGCCAGCCCTCCGCGTCCGCGAGGGCCGTGACGGCGGTGCGCTCGGCCGGGGTGCTGAGGTTGTCGACGATCACGACGGCCAGGTCGGGGCGGGCGCGCGACAGCGGCGCGAGGTTCGCCGCGAGGAGCTCGTGCGATCCGTAGTTGACGATCACGACGGCCAGGGGCGTCGGGTCGGGTCCCGTCATCGCGGATCCTCTCGTGGGGGCGTGCCGGGTCGCGCCGACGGAGCCGTCGGGCGGTGTCGCGCTGGGATGATGGTGGCATGAGCTCCGACGCGGCCGCCGCCGCCTGGTCCCCCGCCGTCGTGATCGCCGTGCTCACCTACCGGCGGCCGCGCGACATCGCCGCGGTGCTGCCGATGCTGGTGGACCAGGCCGCGAGCGTGGGCGGCACCGCGCGGGTGCGGATCCTCGTGGTCGACAACGACCCGGAGGCCGGCGCGCGTGCGGCCGTCGCCGCCGCCGCCGAGGGTGCGGCTGTGCCCGTCGCCGCTGTGCGGATCTCGTACGTCCACGAGCCGGAGCCCGGCATCTCGGCCGCACGCAACCGGGCGCTCGACGAGTCCCGGGCGGACGACCTGCTCGTCTTCATCGACGACGACGAGCGGCCCACCGACGGCTGGCTCGCCGCGCTGCTCGGTCTCCAGCTGAGCACGGGCTGCGCCGCGGTGGCGGGGCCCGTGGAGTCGCGGTTCGAGG
>NZ_QWGT01000389.1 GCF_003576405.1 Clavibacter lycopersici | reverse complement strand
GGCCGCTCCGGCACCACCGAGGTCGACTGCGCCGACGGCCCGCTGCGCGTCCTGCACCTCGTCGCCGCGCCGCCGCCCCGCCTCCTGGTCTTCGGCGCCGTCGACTTCTCCGCGGCCCTCGCCGACGCGGCCGCGCTGCTCGGCTACCGGGTCACGGTGTGCGACGCCCGGCCGGCCTTCGCGACCCGCGCGCGCTTCCCGTCGGCGCACGAGGTCGTCGTCGAGTGGCCGGACGAGTACCTCGCGCGCACCGAGGTCGACGCCCGCACCGTGATCTGCGTGCTCACCCACGACGACCGCTTCGACGTGCCGCTGCTCGTCGCCGCCCTCCGGCTGCCGGTCGCGTTCGTCGGGGCGATGGGATCCCGCGCCACGCACGAGCGCCGCCGCGCGCGCCTCGTGGAGGAGGGCATGACGGACGCCGAGCTCGCGCGCCTGCACTCGCCCGTCGGCCTGGACATCGGCGCGAGCAGCCCCCAGGAGACGGCCGTCTCGATCCTCGCGGAGGTGCTGGCCGCGCGCGCCGGCACCGCGGGAGCGCCGCTGACCACGACGACCGGACCCATCCACGGGGAGACCGCATGACCGCCGCATCCGCATCCGCCGCCCCCGCCCAGCCCGGCCTCGCCCGCCGCCTCGGCCTCCTCGACGCCACCGTCCTCGGCCTCGGCGCGATGATCGGCGCCGGCATCTTCGCGGTCATGCCCGCCGCCGCCCGCGCGGCTGGCGGCGGCCTCCTCATCGGCCTCGCGATCGCCGCGGTGGTCGCGTTCTGCAACGCCACCGCGTCCGCGCAGCTCGCCGCCCGCTACCCGTCCTCCGGCGGCTCGTACCTCTACGGCCGGGAGCGGCTGGGGGAGTGGCCGGGCTTCCTCGCGGGCTGGTCCTTAGTCATCGGCAAGACGGCGAGCTGCGCGGCCATGGCGCTCACCTTCGCCGCCTACGCGGTGCCGGTGGCGTGGCAGCGGCCGGTGGCGGCGCTCGCCGTCGTCGCGCTCGCGGTGGTCGGCTGCCTCGGCGTGACCCGCACCGCGCGGCTCGCGCGTGTGATCATCACGGTGGTCCTCGCGGTGATCGCCCTCGTGCTGGTCGCGGGCCTCGTCGCGGGCGGGCCGAGCGCCGGCACGGGACCGGTCGCGGGAGTCGTCGACACGACCCCCTACGGCGTCCTGCAGTCGGCCGGCCTCCTGTTCTTCGCCTTCGCGGGATACGCCCGGATCGCGACCATGGGGGAGGAGGTGCGGGATCCCGCCCGCACCATCCCGCGCGCGATCCTGCTGGCGCTCGGCGGCGCGCTCGTCGTCTACGCGCTCGTCGCCGTGACCCTGCTGGGGGTGCTCGGGGAGGCGCGGCTCGCCGGATCCACCGCGCCGCTCGCCGACGTCGTGCGCGACGCGGGCTGGGCGTGGGCGGTGCCCGTGGTCGCGGTGGGCGCGGCCGCGGCCTGCCTCGGCGCGCTCCTGG
>NZ_QWGT01000388.1 GCF_003576405.1 Clavibacter lycopersici | reverse complement strand
TGGCCGTTCTCGCCCACGGGAGCGGTCAGAGTTCCGACTTCGCCGGCGGGCGCGCGTCGCGAGCGGGACGGACTCGGCGGCGGACTGCTCGGCCTCCGCGGGGAGGTGCGTGGTGGGGGCGGCGGGGGCCTCGACGGCGACGTGCAGGACGCGGGGCGCGGGAGCGGACGGCTCGGTAGCCGCGAGGAGCTCGGGCTCGGCGGCGGGGTGCTCGACGGGGGCGTCGGCGGCGTCGGCCTGCTCGGGCGCGGGCTGCGCTTCGACCCGGGGTGCGGATCCGCTCGAAGCCGCCTCGGCCGCTCGGCGCTCGGCCTCACGTCGCTCGCGTCGCGTCGGGTACACGGTCCCTGCGGTCTCGTCGGGGGTCAGCACGAGGGCCGCCGGTCGGAGGGCTGGGGGGCACGCGAGGCGTGGAGGACGGACAGGATCGGAGGACTCCTAGTGCGAGGGACAGGTGCTGCGCGGTGCCGGCCGACGGGGGTCGGGGCGTGCGCGGACGACCGGTTCGAGCCCGGGCGTGATGTAACGGATCGGTAAAGGCTAACCGCCGGAAGGGATTCGCGCCACCCGGGGGATGCGCCGGAGGGCCCTCAGGGGCTATGCGCCGGGGCGCTCCAGCCGCTCCTCGAGGGCGTGCGCGAGCTCCGGATCCGCCGCGATCAGGAGCTCGGCGGAAGCGGGTCCGCCGCCGATCCCGGTCACGCGAGCACCGGCCTCGGCCGCGATGAGGGCGCCGGCCGCGTGGTCCCACGGCTTGAGGCCGCGCTCGAAGTAGGCGTCCGTGCGGCCCGCCGCCACGTCGCAGAGGTCGAGCGACGCCGCGCCGATGCGGCGGATGTCGCGCACCTCCCCGAGCAGGTCGGTGATCACCCGGCCCTGCTCCATGCGCTTCGACGCACCGTAGGAGAAGCCGGTGCCGACGAGGGCGAGGTGGAGCGGGACGCCGGCGTTCACGGCGAGCGGGCGGCCGTCGAGCGCGGATCCGCCGCCCGCCGTCGCCGTGTACACCTCGCCGAGCGTCGGGTTCACGACGCAGCCGGCGCGGGCTGTCCAGGTGAGCGGATCCGCCTCGCCCTCCACCACGGCGATGCTCACGGCCCATGCGGGGATCCCGTAGAGGAAGTTGACGGTGCCGTCGATGGGGTCGACGACCCAGGTGAGGCCGGACGTGCCGGACGTGCCCTCGGACTCCTCGCCGAGGAAGCCGTCGTCGGGGCGCACGTCCTGCAGCGCCCGGCGGATGAGGTCCTCGGTCTCGCGATCCGTGTGGGTGACGATGTCCTCGGGGCTGGACTTCGAGGCGGCCACCTCGACGCCCTCGCGGCGACGGCGGAGCGCGAGCTCCCCGGCGCGGACGGCGATGTCGCGGGCGATGGTCAGGAGCGCGGAGTCACCGGGGGTCGTCATGCGTCCAGCCTGCCAGAGGGGCCGCGGCGGCCGGGCGGGGTGCCGCGCGCCCGCGATCAGGCGGGCGACGCGGCGGTGGGCTCCCCGGA
>NZ_QWGT01000387.1 GCF_003576405.1 Clavibacter lycopersici | reverse complement strand
CGCCAGCCGCGCCGCGCGGGCGCCCTGCGGTCGCTCGTGCCGTCGGTCGCCGTGCCGCGCGCCGCGCGCTCCGTGTTCACCGCGGTGGTCGGCGGCATGATCGCGAGCTGGGCGCTCGGCGGCATGTTCCTCGCCTTCATCGGATCCGTGCTCGGCACCACCTTCGGCCTGCACAGCGCCGCGCTCACGGGCGCCGCGATCGCCCTGTTCACCGGCACGGGCGCCATCACCGGCATCGTGATCCGCACCCGCGACGCCCGCCGCAGCCTCATCGTCGGCGTCGTCGCGCTCGTGCTCGGGCCCGTCGGCCTCGTCGCGGCGATCTGGACCGCGTCGCTCCCCCTGTTCGCGATCGCCGCGGTGATCGGCGGCGTCGGCTTCGGCGCCGGGTTCCAGGCGGGCCTCCGGCTCGTGCTCGCGGAGGCCCCCGTCGACCAGCGCGCGAGCCTGCTCTCCTCCGTCTACGTCGCGAGCTACCTCGCCTTCGGGGTACCGAGCATCGTCGCGGGCGTCTTCGTCGAGGCGGACGGCCTGCCGATCGTGCTCACCGTCTACGGCGCGTTCGTCGCGGCGAGCGCCCTGGTCGCGCTCGTGCTGCAGCTCACGGGGCGCCGCACGCGCCGGGCCGAGCGGATCGCCGACGCGCTGGACGCCGCCGCCCGATAGCACCCGCCGGGCGGGTCAGGACAGCGGCCGCCGCCGCGCGGGCGCCGGGGTAGCATCGTGCTCGCCGTGCGGCCGGGCGGTCCCGCCCGCAGGCTTCCCGACCCGCGCACCGCCCGGGTCCGACACCGACGGAAGGTCCTCCCCCCATGGCGTTCATCGTCGTCCTGCTCGTCCTCTGGCTGATCCTCACCGTGGTCGGCTTCGCCATCAAGGGCCTCGTCTGGCTCGGGATCATCGGCATCATCCTGATCCTCGGCACGATCGTCCTCGGCAGCCTCCGCCGCCGCTACAACGCCGCGAAGACGCCCAAGGCGTAGCGGACGACGCGCCTCCGCCCGCGGGCGCGCCCGCGTCGGGATCACCCGAGCGACGCCACCCACTCGCTCGTGCCGTCGTCGAAGGCCTGCTGCTTCCAGATGGGGACGCGCTGCTTCACCTCGTCCACGAGCAGGCCGCATGCGGCGAACGCGTCGGCCCGGTGCGCGGAGGACACGGCGCACGTGAGCGCGACGTCGCCGATCCCGAGCCGGCCGATGCGGTGCTCGACCGCGATCCGCACGTCCGGGTAGCGCGCCGACACATCGAGCGCGACCTGCATGATCGCCTGCCGGGCGGCCGGATGCGCCGAGTAGTCGAGCCAGAGGACGCCCTTGCCGTCGTCGTGGTCGCGCACGACGCCCTCGAAGGTCACGACGGCGCCCGCGTCGTCGGCGCGCACGGCGTCGGCGGAGTCCTCGACGCGGATCGCGCCGCCGGCGATGCGGGCGAAGAGCACGCGGTCGGCGGTCACGAGCGGGCTCCGGGGTCGGCCGCGTGGTCGGCGTGGTCGGCTGCCGTGTCGGCCGCGGGG
>NZ_QWGT01000386.1 GCF_003576405.1 Clavibacter lycopersici | reverse complement strand
GACCTCGACGATCTCCGCCGACGGCTCCTCGCCACCCGCTGGCCCGAGCGCGAGACGGTCGCCGACACCTCACAGGGGCCGCAGCTCGCCCGCATGCGGCGGCTCGTCGACCGCTGGGTCGACGGCTACGACTGGCGCGCCGCCGAGGCGATGCTGAACGGCTGGGGCCAGCACACCACCGAGATCGACGGGCTCGACATCCACTTCCTGCACGTCCGCTCCCGCGAGCCGGGCGCGCGCCCGCTGGTCCTCACGCACGGCTGGCCGGGTTCGGTGCTGGAGTTCCGGCACGCGATCGGGCCCCTCACGGATCCCGTCGCGCACGGCGGATCCGCCCAGGACGCCGTCCACGTCGTCATCCCGAGCCTCCCCGGCTTCGGCTTCTCCGGGAAGCCGACCGGCACGGGCTGGGACGCGGCCCGCACCGCACGCGCGTGGGCCGAGCTCATGCGCCGGCTCGGCTACGACGCCTGGTACGCGCAGGGCGGCGACCTCGGCGCGACCGTCACGTCGGAGCTCGCCGCGCTCGAGGCAGCGGGGGGCATCGGGCTGCGGGCGATCCACCTGAACATGGCGACCTTCATGCCGACGGACGACGAGATGCGCGAGGCCACCGACGAGGAGCGGCGGATGATGGCGGAGACCGGCCGCTACTGGCAGGAGCTGTCCGGCTACTCGCAGATGATGTCGACCCGCCCGCAGACCGTCGGCTACGCGCTGCAGGACTCCCCGGTCGGCCTCGCGGCCTGGATCTACGCGATGTTCCAGGACGTCGGCGGATCCCACGACGAGCACGGCGACGCCGAGGCGCTGTTCCCGCTCGACGAGATCCTCGACGACGTGATGCTCCACTGGCTGCCCGGCACGGCGGCCTCCGCGTCGCGCTTCTACTGGGAGTCGGCCCGCGGCGGCTGGTCGGCGCCCGGAACGATCGAGGATCCGATCACGATCCCGACCGGGCTGAGCATCATGCCGGGCGAGTACGTGCGCCGCTCCCGCCGCTGGGCGGAGCGTCGATACACGGACCTCGTGCACTTCAGCGAGGTCGAGCGCGGCGGGCACTTCGCGCTGCTCGAGCAGCCGGGGTTCCTCGTGGACGACATCCGGACGACGTTCCGCGGGCGGTGATCCGCGGAGCGACCTCGGCGTCCGCGCCGTCGCGCGCCGAGCCGTCGCCGTCAGCGCCAGCTCGGCGCGTCCCCGCCGAGCGCGGTGGCGATCCGGGTCGGGGAGAGCGAGGCGGGGCCGACGCGGAGGGGTGACGCCGTCATGAGCGCCTGACCGAGCGGGGTGTCCACGCCCCGCGGGGCGGCCTCCTCCGCATCCGGGCTCCCGCCCGCGGACTCCTGGTCGGCGGGGCGCGGCAGCGCCAGCAGGACGTGGGCCGTGCGGGCGAGCGAGAGCCGCCACGCGGATCCACGCCCGCTGCCCGCCCGCCCCGCCAGCCCCGCGACGGCGGAAGTGGCCGCGAGATGGCCCGTTCCCCAGTCGAGCGCCTGCACGGGCAGCGGGACGGGCCGGTCGGCG
>NZ_QWGT01000385.1 GCF_003576405.1 Clavibacter lycopersici | reverse complement strand
GGCTGCACGTCGCCGCGTCGACCGGGCCGGCGCCGGCCGCCCGCTGAGTCGCGGGCGACCGGACACCCCACCCGCCGCGATCAGCCGGCCGCCGGGCCCGTCCGGTGCACGCGCGCGGCCGTGATCAGCGCGTCGAGCAGCACGAAGCCGACCAGCGGGATCCCGACGAGCGGCAGGAACAGCCCCACGCCGACGCCCACCGCGACGATCGCCGCGATCCCCCACCACGGCGCCCGCACGAGCGCGCCCGCCGGGGCCGGACGGCCGGGACGCGCGACGCCCGGCCGGCGCTTCCACCACATCAGGTACCCGAACACGACCATCGCGGCGATGCCGAGCGCGGTCGCCGCGAGGAGCAGCTGGTTCGGCAGGCCGAACATGGATCCCTGGTGCGTGTCGATCCCCCACCGCGCCAGCTTCGCGGGCAGCGGGTGGTCGGCGAAGTCGGTGCGGCCCACCACCTGGAGGGTGCTGCCGTCGACGGCCACCTGGTCTACCTCGGTCGGGAAGCTGCGCTGGATCTCGCTCACCGTCCACGCCGTGCTCGCGTCCTTCGGCGGCGTTATCTCCACCAGGCCGACGTCCACGTTGACGCCCCGCGCGACGCGCAGGACCTCGTCGAAGGTCGCGGGATCCACCTCCGGCGTCGTGGTGGGCGCCGCGCTCCCGTGGTGGCCGGCGTGCGGATCCGCCGCAGAGGCCGCGCCCGCGCCCGCCCCCGGCAGCGCGGTCGTCAGGGTGGGCGTCTGCCAGCTGAGCGCGGCGCGGAGGTCGGTCACGTTCTGCCCGCCGTACTGCGACCACGTGATGCCCGTCGCCGACAGGAACAGCGCGCCCGCGACCAGCCACACGCCTGTCGAGGCGTGCCAGGAGAGGATCCGCCGGTAGCCGGTGGCCCTGGCGTCCGGCCGGACGAGGTCGCGGCGGCGCGTCGCCCGTCGCCAGCGCGCGACCCAGAGGCCGAGGCCCGCGACCGTCACGATGCCGAGCCAGCTGGCGGCGAGCTCGCTGTAGAGCCGGCCGGGGTCGCCGAGGCCGAGCGTGCGGTGGAAGTGGCTGATCGCGGTGCGGAGCGGCAGGGCGCCGCTCGTGCCGTAGACGGGCAGGTCGCCGCGGATGGACGCGTCGGCCGGGTCGACGAAGATCGCGCGCGTCTGGCTCGGGATGAGGCCGTCGCCCGTGAACATGACGCGCGTGGTGTCGCCCGGCGCGGGGGCCGGGCGGACGGCGACGAGGGTGCCGGATCCGCCGACCACGGCCTCCGCGGCCTCGACCTGCGCGGCCAGCGGCACGGTGGATCCGGTCGCCGGCGCGTGCAGCTCGTCGGCGTAGACCACCTGCTCGACGCTCGGCGCGAGCGCGTAGGCGGCGCCGCTCAACGCCGCGACCAGGATGAACGGGCCCACGAGGATCCCCGCCAGGAAGTGCAGGCGGAGCAGCAGCGGGAGGAACCAGCCGCGCTGCGGGCGGGTGATCGCGGGGGTCGCGGCGGGCGGGGCGGCCTCGGGCGCATCCGCGGGACCGGCGGCGTCCGCGC
>NZ_QWGT01000384.1 GCF_003576405.1 Clavibacter lycopersici | reverse complement strand
AGGACGTCGGCGGCGGGCGCGGTCTCCGGGGCGTCGGCGCCCGCGGCGTCGGCACGCGCCTCCGCGACGGCGTCCGTGAGGTCCGGGACCGCGACGGAGAGCGGATCCCGGAACGCCACGTTGACGTGCACGGGCGTGCGGCCGTCGCGAGCCCGGCGGTACGCGTCGCGGGCGATCGAGGCGTCGCGTGCGAGGTCGTCGTCCGTCTCCTCGGGCGCCGGCACGTCGATGCACGCGACCCGGTCACCGAACATCCCCGGCTGGCGCGTGGTCTGGTTGCTCGCGATCCCGCGGAGCTCCGCCGGCCGGTCGCCCGTGAGGAGCAGCATCGGGACGCCCGAGTGCCAGCCCTCGAGCACGGCGGGGTGCAGGTTCGCGACGGCCGTGCCGGAGGTGGTGATGACGGGCGCCGGTCGGCCTGACTCGACGCCGAGCCCGAGCGCGAGGAATCCGGCGGCGCGCTCGTCGATGCGCACGTGCAGGCGCACGCCCTCGACGCGCTCGAGCTCCGCCGCGACGAGCGCGAGGGCCTGGGAGCGGGATCCGGGGCAGAGGACGACGTCGGTGACGCCCTCGCGCACGAGCGCGACGAGCATCTCGATCGCGCGGTCGGTGGACGGGTTGCCCGTGCGCGGGAGGGTGGCGGAGCGGGAGGGGCGCGGGTCGGTCGTGGTCACCGGCGGTCAGGCGTCCCGGCGGCCAGGCGCCCGGTCGTCGTCGTCGCGGTTCGGCCGGGTCGGGCCGCCCGTGGCGCCCGGCGCCTGCGGGTCGTCCGGACCGGTGCCGTCGCTGTCGAGGTCGGCGAGCTCCTGCTCGAGGCGGCGGATCCGCTCCTCCTCCGAGCGCGTGCGGCCGAGGCCGGAGAGGAAGTCGGGGTCGTCGTCCGGGCCGAGGCGGCGGCCGGACGCGCGGGCGAGGTCGGTGCGGTCCTTGCCGATCAGGAGCCAGAGGATGCCGCCGATGACGGGCACCAGGACGACCACCGCGATCCAGGCGGGCTTCGGGAGGCCGCGCATGCGGGTCCGCGGCGTCAGGGAGGTGTCCACGATGACGAAGACCGTGAAGAACACGATCACGACGGCGAGACCGATCAGCAGGCGGGGCATCTCCCGATGGTAGCTCCGCAACCGGGGAGGACGCCGGGCGTCCAGCGAGCGGAGAGAGGACGCCTGCTGGGCGACGACGGCCCGGGCAGGCGACGGGTCCGTCCAGGCGGCCGACCTATGCTGACCCGGTGAGTTCCCGTCGCTACTGGCTCGTCTACACCGTCGTCCGCATCCTCCTGTTCGCCGTCCCGTTCGGCCTCGTGGTCGCCGTGAGCCCGGACTTCTGGCCGCTCGCCGCGGTCATCGGCGCGGTGGTGTCGTTCTGCGGGTCGTACATCTTCCTGCACCGTCAGCGCGAGGCCATGGCGGCGGATCTCGCGGCCGTCGCCGCCGGGCGCCGCAAGCCCGTGGAGGACGACGACTCCGAGGACGCCGCGGTGGACGCCGCCGAGCGCCGGGCCCGCGCCGCCGGATCCCCCGACGTCGCGACCACCGCCACGGGCAC
>NZ_QWGT01000383.1 GCF_003576405.1 Clavibacter lycopersici | reverse complement strand
CCGAGCGCGAGCCCGGCCCACTGCGCGCCGCGCACACGCAGCCCGAGCAGCGGGCCGACGAGCGTCGCGACCACCAGCGGCTGCACGGCGTCGATGAGCGCGGTCGTGCCGGTCGCGATCCCCGCGGCGATCGCCGCGTACACGAACGCGCAGTAGCCGAGCTGCGCGAACGCGCCGATGAGGGCCTGCCGGCCGAGCGTCCGCGGGGCGATCCCGCGTGCCGCACCCGTCGCCGCCACGAGTCCCACGAGCAGCACGGCGAGCGGCGCGAACCGCCAGAGGAGCAGCGTGGTCGCGGGCACCTCGACCGTGCCGATCGCCGCGATGAGGAAGCCCGAGCTCCACGCGAGCACGAACCCGGCTGCGGCCACCACGGTCACGAGCGGCCGAGGTATACCGACCTGTCTACTTGTCATGGGCTCGACTATACAGACCGGTATATTCGTCGTGTGACGACCTCCGTGCCCGACCTCGCCCCGCTCACCCCCGGAGCCCGCCGCGTGCTCGACGCGGCGTCCGAGCTCTTCTACGCGCGGGGGATCCACGTGGTCGGCGTCGACGCGATCGCCGCCGCCGCGGGCGTCACCAAGAAGACGATCTACGACCGCTTCGGCTCCAAGGAGCACCTCGTGGTCGCGTACCTGCAGCACCGCGACGCGCGCTGGCGCGAGCACCTCGCGGAGCACCTCGCGCGCACGCCCGAGCCCGGGATCGACCGGGTGCTGGCGGTGTTCGACGCCGCGGTCACGTGGGCCGCCGCGAACACGCCCAAGGGCTGCAGCGCGATCAACGCGCGCGCGGAGCTCGGCGCGGGGGAGCTGGGCGACGAGGACGACGGGCACGACGTGCTGCCCGAGGTCATGCGCCAGAAGGCCTGGCTGCTGGATCTCCTCCGCGACCTGTGCCGCGAGGCCGGGCTGCCGGATCCGTCCGCCGTCTCCCGCACGCTGATGCTGATGTACGAGGGCGGCCTCGTCACGCTCGGCATGGGCACCTTCGGGCATCCGCTGCAGGTCGCGCGCGACGCGGCCCGCGCGCTGCTGGAGGCGACCGCGCGGCCCTGACCCGGCGTCCTACGCGTCGTACAGCAGCCAGCCCGCGGGCGCGCCGCTCTCGTGCCGCGTCGGCTGCCGGTGCAGGAAGACCTCGCGGCCGCCGTGCGGGACCACGTCGACGGCGTCGCGCGGATCCACCCCCGGCGGCCAGTCGGGGAAGTCGGCGCTGCCGCCCGTCACGAACGGCAGGGCGGATCCGTCGCGCATCCGCACCAGGAACAGCAGGTACCCCATGCCGGACTCGCCGGCGTCGTGGATCCGCTCGGCCAGCTCCGCCGCCAATCGCAGCGGGCTGTCCTCGATGCGCACGATGTCCTCCACCTCGAAGGCGGGGCCCGGCCGGATCCCGGCCCGCGCGAGCTCCCCGCGCTCGGCCACGTGCACCCGGTCGCGCACGTGCCCCGACCGCAGCGTGATCCGGCAGGGCGCCAGCAGCCCGCCGTGCGTCCGCGGCACCCGCGCGAGCTGCGCGGCTAGCTCGGTCGTCAGCTGCATCCCGCCACGCTAGCGGGCGGCGGGCGTCCGGCCG
>NZ_QWGT01000382.1 GCF_003576405.1 Clavibacter lycopersici | reverse complement strand
ATCCCGGTCGCGGCGACGACGTCGGCGACCGCGCCCGGCCCGCGGCCTGAGCGCGCCCGGCGCGGGGCCGATGTCGGCGGCCCGGGCTAGCGTGGACACGAGATGAGCAGGCAGGACGGATCCACGAGGCGCACGTCCGACGCGAGCGCGGACGACACCGAGGCCACCATCCTGCACATCGACATGGACGCGTTCTTCGCCGCCGTCGAGCTGCTCGAGCGGCCGGAGCTGCGGGGCACCCCCGTCATCGTCGGCGGCTCCTCGGGGCGCGGCGTCGTCACGAGCGCCACCTACGAGGCGCGGCGCTTCGGCGTCCGCTCGGCCATGCCCATGGCGCAGGCGCTCCGCCTCTGCCCGCAGGCCACGGTGATCGGCGGCCACATGGAGAAGTACGCCCACTGGTCCCGCGTCGTCATGGGCATCTTCCGCGACGTCACGCCGCTCGTCGAGCCGCTCAGCATCGACGAGGCCTTCCTGGACGTGGCGGGGGCCCGCGGCCTGTTCGGCTCGCCCGCCGAGATCGGCGCCATGATCCGGCGCCGCGTGCACGCCGACACCGGTCTCACCTGCTCGGTGGGCGCGGCGTCCACCAAGTTCGTCGCCAAGCTCGCCAGCACGCGCTGCAAGCCCGACGGCCTGCTCGTCATCCCGGCGGCCGAGACGCTGCCGTTCCTGCACGGTCTGCCGGTCGGCGCGCTCTGGGGCGTCGGGAAGACCACGGAGGAGGCGCTCGTCCGGCGCGGCCTCCGCACCGTGGCCGACATCGCGGACACGCCCCTGCCCACCCTGCAGTCGATGCTCGGCGAGTCCGCGGGCGCGCGGCTGCACGACCTCTCCTGGGGTCGGGATCCCCGGCGCGTCAGCACGCACCGGGAGGAGAAGAGCATGGGACACGAGAACACGTTCCACGACGACGTGACGGATCCCGAGATCGTCCGCCGGGAGCTCCTCGGCCAGGCGACGCGCGTCGCGGAGCGGCTGCGCCGCGCGGGTCTCACGGCGCGCACCGTCTCGCTCAAGCTCCGCTACTCCGACTTCCGCACCATCACGCGCTCCCGAACGCTGTCGGAGCCCACGGACGTGGCGCGCCGCATCTACGACGAGATCCGCGACGTGTACGAGCAGGTCGCCCGGCCCGGCGACCGCATCCGCCTCGTGGGCGTGCGCGCCGAGCAGCTCGACGACGTGGACAACCGGGCCGTCGCCCTCTGGGACGCCGACGAGGGCTGGCGCGAGGCCGAGCGCACGGTCGACCAGGCGGCGGAGCGCTTCGGCCGGGGAGCCATCGGTCCGGCGTCGCTCCTCCGGAAGCCCGGGGCACGACGGGCGACGGTGTCGGATCCGCGCACGGAGGCGGCCGCGCGCGGTACCCTCCCCGGGAATCCGCCCGACTGACGAGGACCACCATGACCGATCCCGCCGCGCCCGCCCCCGACGACCGCTCCCACGACCACGACCACGACAGCGCTCGTGCGGCGGACGGGGCGGGGGCTCCTGCCGCGGCCTCCGCTGCGACTCCGCCGCCCGCTCCGACGCCTCCTGCCGCGCCGTACCCCTCGGCATCCGCCGCCGCGCCCTACGGCCTGGCG
>NZ_QWGT01000381.1 GCF_003576405.1 Clavibacter lycopersici | reverse complement strand
CCGCGTGGTCGGCGTGGTCGGCTGCCGTGTCGGCCGCGGGGTCCGTCGCCGGGTGCACGGCGCCGCGGGCCTGCTCGAGCACGTGGTCGAGGATCCGGTCGAGGACGCCGAGCCCGTCGCGCACGCCGCCCGGCGAGCCCGGCAGGTTCATGACGAACGCGCCGCCCGCGAGGCCGGCGTGCCCGCGCGTGAGCACCGCCGTGGGCGTGTGGGCCGTGCCGATGCGGCGGGCCTCCTCCATGATCCCGGGGATCTCGAGGTCGAGCAGCGGCGCCGTCGCCTCGGGCGTGCGGTCGGTCGGGGTGATGCCCGTGCCGCCCGTGGTGAGGATCACGCGCGCGCCGCCCGCGACGGCCTCGGCGAGCGCCGCCGCGACACCGGGCCCGTCGGCGCGCACGACCGGCGCGCCCACCTCGAAGCCGCGCTCGGCGAGCCAGTCCCGGATGACGGGACCCGTGCGGTCCTCGTACTCCCCCGCCGCGGCGCGCGTGGACGCGACGATCACGACCGCCTGGCCGCGCGGATCCGCCGCGGTCATGCCCGCTCCCAGTCCCCGGACTTGCCGCCCTGCTTCTCGCGGACGAGCACATCGGTGATCACGGCGCGCGCGTCCACCGCCTTGACCATGTCGTAGAGCGTGAGCGCGGCCACCGAGGCCGCGGTGAGCGCCTCCATCTCGACGCCCGTCACGCCCGTGGTGCTCACGGAGGCGACCACGGTGAGCCGGTCGTCGGCGCCCGTGATGTCGATCTCGATGCGGCCGATCGGCAGGGGGTGGCACAGCGGGATGAGGTCCGACGTCCGCTTGGCGGCCATGATCCCCGCGATGCGCGCCGTGCCGACGGCCTCGCCCTTGGGGAGGTCGCCCGAGATGACGGATGCGACCACCTCGGGCCGGGTGACGAGCACGGCCTGCGCGACGGCGCGGCGCTTGGTGACGGCCTTGTCGGTCACGTCGACCATGTGCGCGGATCCGTCCTGCCGCAGGTGGGTGAGGGAGGGGGCGGGATCAGTCATCGATGCTCCAGACGGTGACGGGGTCGCCGGCCTCGAGCCGGTCGACGCCCGCAGGGATGTGGACGAGGTGGGTGGCGGTCGCGTACGCGTGCAGGAGATGGGATCCGGGGCCGCCGACCGCGACGACCCGGCCGTCGGCGTCCACACGGCCGCGCCGCACCTGGTGCTTGCCGGCGGGCGAGTCGAACGCGGCGGCGAGCGGCAGCTCCTCGGACGGGCGCACCGGACGCGGGTGCCCGGCGAGGGCGCGCAGCACCGGCCGGAGGAACAGCTCGAACGAGACCAGCGCGCTCACGGGGTTGCCGGGGAAGGCGACCACGGGGATCCGCGTGCCGCCGACGTCCGCCGCCCCGAGCCCCTGCGGCCCGCCCGGCTGCACGGCGACGGAGACGAACTCCACGCCGCCGCCTTCCAGCACGTCGCGCACGACCTCGTACGCGCCCGCGCTCACGCCGCCCGTCGTCACGAGGAGGTCGACGCCGCGGGTCGCGTCGCGGAGGGCGTGGCGCACCCGGTCGGCGTCGTCGGAGGCGACCCGCAGCGCGCGGACCTCGGCCCAGACGGCCGCGAGCGCG
>NZ_QWGT01000380.1 GCF_003576405.1 Clavibacter lycopersici | reverse complement strand
TCGGACGCCGCGCCCGCGAGGTCGGTCGGGGCGCCGTCGACCGCGCCCGCCACGGCGAGCACGGAGGGCGCGCTCGACGCCTGGCCCTGCACCTCGGGGGCCTGGATGCGCGAGGTCCGGACGCCGGGGCCGCCGCCCACGGATCCCGTCGTCGCGGATCCGCTGGTCACGGCGGCGCTCCCCACGGCGACCGCCGTGGTCGTGGAGGCGGCGTCCGCCTCGGGCGGGCGGAGCAGGGAGCCCGCGCAGACGCGCTGCTGGTCGGTCGCGACGGGGGTCACGAGCACGGAGGGCGCGCTCGCGTCGCCGGAGGCGGGCGGGAGGAGGAGCGCGCCCGTCACGACGACCCCGAGCACGGCGACGCCGGCGATCCCGGTGGTCACGCGCGTCGCGATGCGCACGGCGTCACGCCTGGCCATCGGTCCTCCTGCTGTCGTCGTCGGTGCGGCCGTCGCTGTCGACGCCACGGTCGGCGGCGGACGCGGATGCGACGTCGTCGCCCTCCCCGTCGTCGCCGGCCCGGCGCTCCCCCGCCTGCGGGATGTCCCCGAAGGACGCGGCCTCCACGACCTGTCCCGTCGGCTCGTCGAGGTACGCGGGCGTGCCGCGGTCGTCGTGCTCGGGACGCGGTTCATCGGCATCCGCCGGGCGCGCGTCGGGGGCGACGACGGGCTCGCGGTAGGCGGGCAGCGGGCGGCTGCGCGCCGCGAGTCCGCCGGTGGGGATCGCGAGGAGCAGGGTCAGAGCGAACACGAGCGCCTGCGCCGCGAGCACCCCCGCGCGACCGGGGTCGTCGAGGTTGCCCGGGCCGGCGACCTGGGCGACCAGGTCGTCGCTGCCGACGAAGCGCCAGAGGAGCCCCGCCTCGGTCTGGCCGACCGCCGTGAAGACGGGGTCGTCGTCGAGGGCCGCACGGGCGCGGTCGTGCACGGCGGCCTCCGCGTCGCCCGCGGGCGTGGCGAGCAGGACGTAGCTCACGCCGAGCGCCCGGAGGTCGTCGGTGGCGTCGAGGCCGGAGCGGGAGGAGACGTTGCCCGCGAGCTCGGCGACGCGGGTCTCGGTGTCGGACAGCGGGCCGATGGTGGAGTCGACCGTGGAGACCTGCTCGAGCGTGCGGCCGGCTCCGCGCTCGACGTCGGCGGACAGCGATCCGTCGTCCGCGGCGCGCAGCACGAGGGTGCCGACGGCCGGATCCGTGGCGGCCTCCGCGACCACGAGGCCGGGCAGCGAGCTGTCCGTGGTGGCGCGCACCGCGGTGGATCCGGCGACCGCGGCCGAGACGAGCGGCAGCGCGAGCACGACCAGGGTCACGGCGGCCACGAGCCCCGGGACGACCGAGCGGCGGCCGAGCGTCGCGAAGCCGAGCACGAGGGCGCCCGCGAGGCCGAGCCACACGAGGCTGAGGCCGGATCCCGGCCACACGGCGACGACGTCGGGCCCGGTCGACTGCACCACCGTGCGCGCGGCGACGACCGCGGTCGCGAAGCCGAGCACCGTCACGCCGAGCGCGAGGGCGGCGCGGTGCGACCCGCGGAGGAAGAGCGCCGCGATCGCGCCCAGCACGAGCGGCGCGACGAGCACCGCCACCGCGATCAG
>NZ_QWGT01000379.1 GCF_003576405.1 Clavibacter lycopersici | reverse complement strand
CCTGCCGCTGGACGACGACCGCCGCGGCGTCGGCGGCCACGACCAGCGCGCCCTCGCGGTCGGCACCCGCGGCGAGCGCGGAGGCCAGCGCGCCGCAGAACGCGTCGCCCGCGCCCGTGGTGTCGACGACCCGGGACACCTTCGACGCGGGGACCTCGACCTCGCCCCACATCGCGCCCTCGGCGCCGAGGGTGACGAGCAGCGACGCGGGCGCGGGCGTGCCGGACTCGCGGAGGAGCCCGGCCTCGTGCTCGTTGACGACCACGGGATCCGCGAGCGCGAGCACGTCGGCGGGCAGCGCGGCGAAGGGCGCGAGGTTCAGCACGACGCGGGCGCCTGCGGCGTGCGCGCGCCGGACCCCGGCGGCGATCGTGTCGAGGGGCAGCTCGAGCGAGGCGAGCAGGACGTCGCCCGCGGCGAGCGCGTCCAGCGGATCCAGGTGGGCGCCCGTCACGCGCCCGTTGGCGCCGGGCGCGACGATGATCGTGTTCTCGCCGTCGTCGTCCACCGCGATGATCGCGAGGCCCGTGGTCGCGTCCGCCACGGTCGCGAGGCCGGACACGTCGATGCCGCGGTCCGCCAGGCGCGCGCGGTACGCGGATCCGTCGGCGTCGTCGCCCACGGCCCCCACCATCGCGACCTCGCCGCCCGCGTCGGCCGCCGCGACCGCCTGGTTCGCTCCCTTGCCGCCCCAGAGCCGCTCGGGGTCGGATCCCATCAGGGTCTCCCCCGGCTGCGGGTGCCGCGGGACGCGCACCACCTGGTCGACGTTGAGCGATCCGAGCACCACGACGCGGCCCATGGGCACCTGCCTCCCCCGGCCCGAGGCCGGCCGCGCCCGGGTGGCGCTCCCCGCCAGGGTACCGAGCGGATCCTGCGGCCGGGACCGCCCGCAAGCCCGCCGAACCGGCCGATACCGTGGGGAGGAGACGACGGATCGGAGGTCGCCCGTGCCCGAGCCCGGCTCCCGTGCGCGCGGCCCCCGCCGCCCCCTGCTGATCTCCCGCTCGTTCGCTCTCATCTGGGTCGCGCAGGCGCTCTCCTCCTTCGGCGAGTACGTGCTCGCGGCGACCGTGACCGTGTGGCTCGCCACGGGCCTCGCGCCCGGCGACCCGGCCCTGCCGCTCTACGTCGGCGCGGTCATCGGCGCGACGAGCCTGCCCCGGCTGCTGCTCGCGCCGGTCGCGGGCGTGCTCGTCGACCGGTGGCCGGCCCGCCGCGTGATGGTCACGGCCGACGTCGTGCGCGCCGCCCTGCTCGTGCCGCTCCTGGTGATCGCGATGGCCGGACCCGCGCCCGTCGTCATCGGCGCGGTGATCGTCACGCAGCTCCTCATCGGCTGCGCCTCGCAGCTCTTCGACCCGGCGCGCGCCGCCCTCGTGCAGGTGGTCGTCCCGGCCGACCGCCGCGCGGACGCCGCGGGGCGCACGCTCCTCGCGAGCACGGGCGTCGGGATCGTCTCGGCCATGGTGGGGCCGGTCGTCTACGCGGGCGTCGGGCCGGTGCCGGCGCTCGTCGTGGACGTCGTCGCGTTCCTCGCGTCGGCCGCGCTGGTGCTCGCCGTGCGCGAGCGCGGGGCCGCGACGGCGGGCGCGGATC
>NZ_QWGT01000378.1 GCF_003576405.1 Clavibacter lycopersici | reverse complement strand
GCGGCCGCGGGGCTGCGCGGGAGCGGTCCCGCTCCCGGCAGTGAGGGCCGCGCGACGGGCGGCCGGTCCGATCCGCGGGATGCGCGGCCCGCCGCGCGGCGGCAGGTTGCGGCGCGGGCCGCGGCTGCGACGCAGGTGGCGCAGCGCGAGGAGGTAGAGGACGAGCCCGACGACGAGCAGCACGATTCCGCCCACCACCAGCGGGACCACCCAGGGCGACTCGCCCTCGGACGGCCACGAGAGCTCGACGTCGGCGGGCGCTGCCGCCTGGCCGTCCGTGGCGAGGATGAGGCTGACGTCGTCCGGGAGCCGGGTGCTGAGCGACACCTCGCCGTCGCCGGTCTGCTCGGAGAGCCAGAGGTCGGAGCCGCGCGGGTCCGTCACGGTGGGCGCGGCCTCGGCGTCGGTGCCCGACGCGTCGGTCCCGGACGCGTCGGTCCCGGAGGCGTCGGCGGACGGGGTCGGGGACGGCGTGGGCGTGCTCGCCTCCGGCTCCACGACCCGGCTGGTCAGCGCGCCCTGGTCGTCCATGGCGATGCGCGTGTACGGGCTGCTGCCCACCCACGCCTCGACGTCGGCCGTGGGGCCGTACGCCGCGAAGACCTCGCCGTCGCCGCGGACGACGGTGTCCTGCAGGCCGGGGTGCGCGTTGAGCGTCGCGCCGTCGACGATCGTGTAGGCGGCGCCTCCGGCGGAGGACGTGGCCGCGGTGATGCGGTCGGGCCCCGCCAGGAAGGTGTGCTGGGCGATACCCAGCCCGATCATGAGGGCCGCGACCACGAAGGTCGCGATCGCCAGGACGAATCGCACGGGTGTCTCCTCTCGTGTCGTCGCGGGCCCGGCTGCGTGCTCGGCGGTCGGGGTGCCGACCGCGGCGGCCGACGAGCACGGGTGCTCTCGCGACGTACCCGCCGTGCTGTGGGCGGACCGGCGGCGGACGACGACGACATCGAAGGATACCGGACGACCCTGGGAGCGCCTCCCCCGCGGCCCGTCGGGACCGGGACGGGGACCGGGACGGCGACGGCCGACTCGGTAGGATCGGCACCTGCTGCGCCCCGCCCGGCGTGCGCGAGCCGCCCGCGAAGGAGTCTCCCCGTGCCCCACGACGACACGCCGTTCAGCCCCGCCATGCGCGGCTACAACCGCGACGAGGTCGACCGGGCCGTCGCCGACCTGCGCCGCGAGCTCATCCGCTCGAACCAGCAGGGCGCCGAGCTGCGCGCCGAGGCCGAGCGCCTCCGCCGCAGCGAGCAGGAGCTGCGCGACGAGCTGGAGGAGGTCGGCAGCCCCACGTTCGCCGGACTCGGCAGCCGGCTCGAGGCCACCCTCCGCGTCGCAGAGGAGCAGTCCACGCGGCTCGTCGCGCAGGCCGACGCCGACGCCGCGCGCCTCCGCCGCGCCACCCAGGAGGAGACGGACGCGCAGCGCGCCGAGGCCGAGGCGACCGCCCGCCACCTCGTGGACTCCGCACGGGCGCAGGCCGCGCAGATCCTCGACGCCGCCCGTCGCGAGGCCGACGACCTGCACGAGCGCGCCGACAACCGCGCGGAGGGCCTCCGCAGCGACGCCGAGCGCGAGGCCGCCGCGCTCCTCCTCCGCACGCGCACCGAGGTCGCCGACCTCCGCGCGACGGCCGAGCGCGAGACCGACGCCCAGCGCG
>NZ_QWGT01000377.1 GCF_003576405.1 Clavibacter lycopersici | reverse complement strand
CGGCGTCGCCGCCTGCATCCGGTGCGCCGGAGCCGTCGCGGCCCAGCCGCACGTCCGCCGGCGCCGCGATGAGCGCGGTGGGCCGACCGTCGGCGTCCCGCCCCTCGAGCCGGTTCATGCCCACGAGCCGCGCGACGTAGGCGGTCGCGGGCCGGGCGGCGACCTCGGCTGGCGCGCCCTCCTGCACCGCGCGTCCGCCCTCGAGCACGTGGATCCGGTCGGCCAGCGCGAGCGCGTCCACGGGATCGTGCGTCACGAGCACGGCCGCGCCGCCGAAGCGCCGCAGCTCGTCGGCGAGGAGGTCGCGCACGTCGAGCCGCGTGCCCGCGTCGAGTGCCGCCATCGGCTCGTCGAGGAGGAGCAGCGGCGGCTCGAGCACGAGGGCGCGGGCGAGCGCCACGCGCTGGGACTGCCCGCCGGAGAGGCGATCCGGCCGGCGGTCGGCGAGGTGCGCGATCCCGAGCCGGTCGAGGAGGGCGCGCGCCCGATCCTCGGCATGGGCGCGCGCGACGCCGTGCGCCCGCGGCCCGAACGCGACGTTCGCGAGCGCCGACAGGTGCGGGAAGAGGAGGTGGTCCTGGAACACGACGCCGATGCCACGGCGCTCGGCCGGGATCCGCACGGCCGCCTGCCCGCCCTCGGCCGCACCGCCCACGCGCTCCAGCTCGCGCCCGTCGAGCGCGACGCGTCCCGCCGTGAGCGGCACGAGCCCGGCGAGCGCCCGGAGCAGCGTCGACTTGCCTGCGCCGTTCGGCCCGACGACCGCGGTCGTGGATCCGGCCGGCACCTCGAGCTCCACGTCGAGCAGGAAGGCGGCGCGCTCCACGACCACGCGCGCGTCGAGGCCGTCGGCCGCGCTCACGCGTGCACCCCCGACGCCCACCGGTCGCGCAGGCTCACGAGCACGACGACCGACACCGCGAGCAGCACGAGGCTCAGCACGACGGCGGCGTCCGGATCCGTCTGCAGCGCCAGGTACGCCGACAGCGGCACCGTCTGCGTCACGCCCGGGAAGCTGCCCGCGAAGGTGAGCGTCGCCCCGAACTCGCCGAGCGCGCGGGCGAAGCAGAGCACCGCGCCCGCGCCGATCCCGGGGGCGACGAGCGGCAGGGTCACGCGGCGGAGCACGGTCCAGCGGTCGGCGCCGAGGGTCGCGGCGGCGTCCTCGAAGCGGCGGTCGGCGCCGCGCAGCGCCCCCTCCACCGCGAGCACGAGGAACGGCATGGCCACGAAGGTCTCGGCGATCACCACGGCGGGCGTCGTGAAGGGGATGGTGATCCCGGTCAGCTCCTCGAGCGGCCCGCCGACCAGCCCGCGCCGCCCGAGCAGGAGCAGCAGGGCCACGCCGCCGATCACGGGCGGCAGCACGAGCGGCACGGTCACGAGCGCCCGCAGGATCCGCTGCACCACGGGCGGCCGCCCCGCCGAGCGCGAGAGCACGAACGCGAGCGGCACCCCGAGCACGAGGCTGAGCGCGGTCGCGGCGAGCGCGCTGCCGAGCGAGAGGCCGAGGGCGCGCGCGATGCCGGGATCCGCGAGCCGCTCCCCCAGCGTCGCCCACGGCGCGCGCACCACGAGCGCCGCGAGCGGCAGCACGAGGAACGCGAGCGCGACGCCCGCGGGGATCCAGAGCAACGCCGGGACGCGGTCGGCCCGCTCGCCC
>NZ_QWGT01000376.1 GCF_003576405.1 Clavibacter lycopersici | reverse complement strand
ACCTTCGGCACCGACGCGGTCACCGACCAGCTCGTCGTCGGCATCGCCAAGATCACCGTCAACACCAAGTAGCACCCATCCCGGCACCGCGTCCGGGACGCACCACCTGCGATCACAGCAGAACGCATCGACGGCCTCGTCCCCCTCTCGGGGGTCGGGGCCGTCGGCATGTGCGGGGTCGGGCGCCCTGACGGATCCACCCCGCGTGGGTACCCTGGAGGGGACGCGCAGTCGACGCCCGGGGGGCCGTCGGCACCGCCGTCCCGGGGATCGCCACCGACCGACGTCGGCACGATCGTCGCCCCATCGGTCGGACCTCCCCGAGACCACGCGAAGGGAGGCGGATCACCTCGTGCTCGACTCGCTGACGCTGCGCGTCGCCTTCGGCGTCGCCAGCCTCACCCTGTTCCTGCTGTTCGCCCTCGTCACGTTCCGCGGCACCCAGTCGGCCTTCAGCTTCTGGTGGTGCACCGCCCTGGCGCTGTTCATGGGCGGATCGCTCGCCTACCTCCGCGACGGCACCGTCGACCAGGTGTGGGCCAACCCGCTCGGCAACGGCTGCAACGTCGCCGGCGCCGCAGCCGTGTGGATGGCGAGCCGCTCCCTCCGCGGGCGCCCGACGCCGTGGTGGCTCGTCGTGGCACCGGCCGTCGTGATCACCGCCGTGTCGTCCGCCGACTCGCCCGCGACGAACGACTGGTCCGGCGGGCCGCTGTACCTCGGGCTGATGAGCGTGCTCATCGGCGCGTCGGCACGAGAGCTCGCGCTGCTGGACGCGGGCTTCTCCCGCACGCGCTGGCCGCTGCTCCTCTCCTCCGGCGCCCTGGCCGCCTACTACGCCGCGCGCTTCGTCGTGTTCCTCGCGACCGGACCGCGGAGCGAGGCCTTCACGACCTGGCTCGGCACCCCGTCGACCGCCCTCATCACGCTGGTGCTCCTGGTCGTGGTGTCGTTCAGCATGGCGTCGCTGAGCGGCGAGCAGGCGGCCCGGATCTACGCCGCCCGGGCCGCGCTCTCCCGGCAGGAGCTGGTCGAGGGCGGCGGCGTCCAGCGGCGGCTCCTGCCCCGGTCCCTGCCCGACCTCCCCGGCTACGAGGTGGCTGGCGCCTGCGTGCCGAGCGGGGAGGTCAGCGGCGACTTCTTCGACTGGCACCGGACCCGCGACGGCATCGTGGTGACCCTGGCCGACGTGATGGGCAAGGGCGTCGGCGCCGCCGTGATCGCCGCGACGGTGCGCGCCTCCCTCCGGACGGCCGTGCCGACCCTCGATCCCGGCCGCACGCTGGCCGTCGTGGACCGGGCCGTCGAGCCGGACCTCGATGCGAACGACGCCTTCGTCACGCTCCTGCACCTGCGGCTGGACGCCCCGACCGGCGAGGTCGCGGTCGTCGACGCCGGGCACGGGCTCGGCCTCATCTGCCGGGCGGACGGGACGCGGGAGCGGATCCCGTCGCGCAACCTCCCCCTCGGCGCCCTGGGTGAGCAGGAGTGGGTCACGAGCACCGTGCATCTCGACCCGGGTGATCTCCTCCTGGTCTGCAGCGACGGCGTGCTCGACCTCTTCGACGGATCCGTGGAGTCGCTCGACCTCGCGGCGCAGCGGGCGCCATCACCGGCGACGCAGACACGGCCTCCGTCTACGACGGCACGGCCAACGGCCTCTCCGCC
>NZ_QWGT01000375.1 GCF_003576405.1 Clavibacter lycopersici | reverse complement strand
CGCCGGAGACGAGCGCCCCGCCGTTGGCCGCGAGCTGCGACGCGCCGGACGCGCTCTGGCCGATGCCCTGCTGCACGCCCTGGATGCCGGCGGCCGCTTGCGACGCGAGGGTCCGCCCCTGCGCCGCGTACTGGTCGAGGCCCTGCTCGAGCGGCTGCAGCTGCGCGGCGAGCGGTGCGGTCTGCGGATCCGCCGACAGCTGCTGCCGGATCCCCTGCACCTGCGACGCGATCTGGCCGGCGCCGCCCGCGTACTGCCCCACGCCGTCCGACACCTGCGACAGCCCGGCGGCGCCGGTCTGCAGCTGGTCGAGCCCCGCGGAGAGCTGCGAGACGCCGCCCGTGTATGCGCCCAGGCCGTCCGCGAGCTGCGACGCGCCCTGCTGCGACTGCCCGACGCCGTCGCCGAGCTGCGTGATCCCGTCGCCGAGCGTGGTGGCGCCCGCGGAGAGCTGCGTCGCCCCGTCGGCCAGCTCGTCCGCGCCGGCCCCCGCGTCCGTGAGCGAGCCCTTGAGGCCGCCGAATGTCGTGTAGATGCCGGAGACGAACTGCGAGGTGATCGCGTTCCCGAACACGCTCGTCATGCCGACGCCCACGGCCTGCGTGGCCGCGCCCGTCAGGTAGCCGTGCGCGTCGTCCGTCTTCACGCTGATCTGCGCGCGCTGCGGGGCGTCGGTCGAGAGCGACACGATCGAGGCGGAGAAGTCCTCCGGCACGGTGAGGACCGCGTAGACCTCGCCGTCGTCGAGCATGCGCTCGGCCTCGTCGGCGTTCGTGATGGTCCAGTCGAAGGCCTGGTTGTCGTCGGAGGTCAGCTGCGTGACGAGCAGGCGGCCGGCGAGCACGGGCGACTCGGTGCCGTCCTGGGCCTTCTGCTGCACGATCTCGTCCTGGTTGACGATCGCGGCGGGCACGCGCTCCACGCCCGTCGCGACGTCCGAGAGCGAGCCGATGAAGAGGCCGGCGACCGCGAGGGGCACGATCGCGACGAGGGCGGCGGCGAGGCGTCGGCGTACGGTGCGGGTGGTCATCGGCGGGTCTCCTTGCCGGTCGTGACGGGCTGGTCGATGTCGGGGCGCTCGGCGTCGTCGGGAGCGGGTGCGTCGTCCTCCGCGACGAGGCGGAGGCGCACGGTCGGGCGGCCCGGGATCCCGTGCTCGTCCGGGAACCACGGCGCGCCCAGGAGGACGGTCGTGCTCTCGTGCACGAGCGCGGGCAGGGCGGCGAGGAACGCGCGCTCGGCGGCGGCGTCCGGGAACGGGTCCACCACGTCGAGCACGAGCACGGGGGCGCGTCCCGCGGCGGCGACCGCGGTCAGGGCGATGGCGCGCTCGAGCGGGAGGAGGGATCCGACGGGGTCGTCGCCGCGGATGCGCCGGGACCCCGCCGCGTCGGCCGCCTCGTCGATCCGCGCGAGCCACTCCGCCTGCCGCGCGCGGGCGCCGCGGCGGCGACCCATCGGCTCGGACAGGTCGATGCGCTCGGCGAGGAGGTCCCCCACCGTGACGCCCGAGTCGACCCGGTCGACGCGGCCGAGGTCGGCCATGGCGACGCTCGTGAGCACGCGGCCGGCCTCGGAGGCGAGCGGGTGGCCGGCCACGTGCGCGCGGCCGGACAGCGGCGCGAGCCGGGCGCCCAGCGTCGCGCCGACGAGCCGCCGGTCGGCGACGTCGCCCTC
>NZ_QWGT01000374.1 GCF_003576405.1 Clavibacter lycopersici | reverse complement strand
GCCAGCACCGCCACGGCGGGCGCGACCTGCGGCCACGAGATCCCGTTGAGCGTCCCGAAGCGCCAGGTCGCGGCGGCCTGCGCCAGCTCGAGGTCGCTGCGGGTGATGAGGAAGTCGTTGACCGACGCGAGCATCGCGCCCACCGCGATGCCCACCAGCACGAGCCGCTCGCCCGTGGTCGCGGTGCGGGAGCTCATCAGGTGGACGGCGAACGCGGTCGCGAAGCCCCCCACGACGGTGCCGAGGGCGATGGATCCGGCCGAGGAGGGCGCCGCGGCGGTGGATCCCGTCACGAGGATCGCGACGAGCCCGCCGGTGGCCGCGCCCGTGCTGAAGCCGATGACGTCCGGGCTGCCGAGCGGGTTCCGCGAGACGCTCTGGAACACCATGCCGCTGAGGCCGAGGGCGGCGCCGACCGCGATCGCGCACACCACGCGCGGCAGCCGCTGGTCGGCGACGATGAACCGGGCCTGCGCGTCGCCGCCGCCGAGCAGGGCGTCGAGCGCCTGCAGCGGCGACAGCGGGTAGGCGCCGGTGCCGAGGCCGACCGCGGAGGCGACCAGGATGGCGAGCACCAGGATCCCGAGCACGACGCGGTCGCGCCCCGGGATGCGCGGCCTCACCGCGCGCCCGTCCGCCGCAGCACCAGCGCGAGCAGCACGGGCGCGCCGATGAAGGCCGTCACGATGCCGGCCTCCAGCTCGCCGGGACGCGCGACGATCCGGCCGAGGACGTCGGCGCCCAGCACGAGCATCGGCCCGGCCGCCACCGATCCGAGCAGCACCGGGCGTTCCCGTCGCCCGACGACCAGCCGCACGGCGTGCGGCACGACGAGCCCCACGAACGAGATCGGCCCGGCGACCGCGGTCGCGGCGCCGCACGCGACCGTCACGAGCGCGAAGCCCGCGAGCCGCACGCGCCCGATGGAGCTGCCGAGCGCGGTGGCCGTGTCGTCGCCGAGCGCGAGGACCGCGAGCGGGCGCACGAGCAGGAGCGCCCCGACGACCACCACGGCCGTGAGCGGGAGCAGCCAGACGAGGTCGGCGGGGTCGCGCGAGGCCACGGATCCCACCACCCAGGAGCGGTAGTCGCCGAAGGTGCGCGAGTCGGAGAGCGTGACGACGCCCGTGACGGAGGCGAGGCTCGCGGTCAGCGCGGTGCCGGCGAGGAGGAGGCGCGTGGGATCCGTGCGCGGCCCCGCCCGCATGCCGACGAGCACCACGACCACGGCGGCGAGAGCGGCGCCGGCGAACGCGGGCCCGGCGTATCCGGCGGCGGATCCGACGCCGAAGACCGCCACGCTGAGCACCACGGCGAGCGACGCGCCCGCGTTGACGCCGAGGAGGCCGGGCTCCGCGAGCGGGTTGCGCGTCATGGCCTGCATCACGACGCCGGCGACCGCGAGCAGCACGCCGACCGCGACGGCGAGCAGCGTGCGCGGCGCCCGCAGCTGCCAGACGATGATCGCGTCGCGGCTGCCGTCGTCCGGGTGGAGCGCGGCCCGCCACACGGCGTCGAGGGCGATGTCGCGGGATCCGGTCGCGAGGCTCACGGCGCACAGCGCGACGAGCGCCGCGAGGGCCACGACGGCGGCGGCGGCGACGGGCGCGGGTCGGGTCGGTGACATGGCCGGGTAAGGCTACCCTAAGCTGCCTCGGTGATCATCGCCTCCCCACCCC
>NZ_QWGT01000373.1 GCF_003576405.1 Clavibacter lycopersici | reverse complement strand
ACCGCGAGGCGCTCGCCCGGCCCGTCCAGGACCGCGTGTTCTTCGCCGGCGAGGCCACGAGCGCCGACCGCCCCGGCACGGTCGCGGGCGCCTACGCGTCCGGGCTCCGGGCTGCGGGTGAGGTGGACCGCGCGGGCGCCGGATCCGAGCGCGTCGCGGTCGTCGGAGCGGGCATCGCGGGCACGGCCGCCGCTCGCGCCCTCCGCGACGCCGGGCACGACGTCGTCCTCGTGGAGGCGCGCGCGGAGCTCGGCGGGCGGATCCGCGCGGTCGGCGGCACCGACTGGCCGCACCCCGCGGAGCTCGGCGCCCTCTGGATCGCCGCCGACGGCGACCACCTGCTGCGCGACGCCGTCGAGGCGGCCGGCATCGCCCGCTACGGGCTCGCGCTCATCGCGGAGGAGCGCGGGCCCGACGGGCAGGTGCTCGAGGCGGGGTCGAGCGCGGCATCCGACGCCATCGCGGCCGCGGTCGCGTGGGCCAGGGCGCAGCCGACGGATCGGACGCTCGCGGCGGCGCTCACCTCGACGGCCGACCTCGACCTCCTCCGCACCGACCCGATGGCCGAGGGCGCCTCGTCACCGGCGGCGCGGTTCAGCGCCTTCCTCGCGACCGACGTCGCCATCGCGCACGGCGCCGCGCTCGACGAGCTCTCCGCCGCCCGCGGCCTCGACGAGCCGGCTCCCGTCGGCAACGTCGCCGTCACGGGGGGCTTCGCGGGCCTCGTGCAGCACCTCCTGCGCGATCAGGAGATCGACGTCCTCCGCGAGTCCACCGTCACGCGCATCACGTACGGCAACGGCCGCGTAGGACTCCGGCTCGGATCCGGCGAGTCGCTCTCGGTCGACCGCGTCGTCGTGACCGTGCCGCTCGGCGTGCTGCAGGAGGGTGCCATCGTCTTCGACCCGGAGCTGCCCGCGTCCGTCACCACGTCCATCGCCGCGCTCGGACCCGGCCGGGTCGACCGCGTCTGGCTGCGCTTCGAGGAGCCGTTCTGGTCGACGACGGCCACCGTCTGGACCTCCTACGACGCCGGCGGAAGCTTCACGCGCTGGTACAACCTGATGCCGATCTCCGGCGAGCCCGTCCTCATGGCCGAGGTGGGCGCGGCGGCCGCGGAGCGGGTCGCGGCCATGGACGACCGGGCGCTGCGGTCGGCGGCGCTCCGCACGCTGGTGCCGTTCGCGGATCCGACGCTCCTCGCGACGCCGGAGCCGACCCCGACGGACACGCCCACCCCGACGCCCTAGGCCGGATCCGGGTCCGCCGGGGGCTCCGGCCCGAGCTCGTCTCGCCGCAGCACGGCTCGGCGACCTCCCGCCGGGTCGCCTCCGCCGAGTAGCGCAGGAGGTCCTGCAGCTGCGTGTGCAGCAGGAGCTGGGCGTGCTCCTCGTCGACCTCGAGCAGCGCGCGGATCCGGGCCACGGCGTCCGCGCGGGACGCGACCCCGGCGAGCTCCGCGACCAGGGGCGCGATCGCGTCCGCGGCGGCGACGCGCGCCCGCAGCCACGCGATGCGCGCGTCGTACGAGCGGCGCATGTCGGAGTCCTTCGGCGGCCGTCCCGACCTGTCCACGGGGCGGCGGCGCGCGATCGCGTCGGCCGTGACGGTCACGCGGAGGGGCCCGGCCGGACGCGCGCGCGGGAGGACGAGCGCGACGTGGAGATCGTGCGGGCCCGGACGCAGCGCG
>NZ_QWGT01000372.1 GCF_003576405.1 Clavibacter lycopersici | reverse complement strand
GGCCTCGACGACGACCTCGACGCCCGCCACGGCGGCTCCCGCCCCGTGCTGCGCGAGCTCCCGGCGCGCGCTCCGGCCGACCGCCGCTTCCGGTCCCACGTCGCCGCGACCATGGCGTCCACCGCCGCCTACGCCGCCGTCGTGGTCGTGATCGCCCTCGTGACGCCGGTGGCGCGGTCCGTCCCCGTCGTCATCCTGATCGCCCTGCTCCTCGTCGCGCTGCTCGCCGTGCTCGCGGGCGTGGACGCAGCCTTCCGCGGCGGCGGCGGAGCGATCTCCCGTGGCCTCGGCCAGCTGGTGCCCGCCCTGTGCGGCGCGTTCCTCGGCGGTCTCGCCTCCGCCGTGATCCCCGTGCCCGGGCTCCTGGTCGTCGTGGGCCTCGCGTTCGGCGCCGGCTTCGGGGTCGGGATGACGCGCGGCCGGTGACCCGGGCCGCGGTCGGCGGCCGCGGTGGCATCAGGTCCATTGCAGGCGGTGCCCCATGTACCGATGTCAGAACATGCGCTAGGTTGGACGGACAGCAGCACCCGCCCACCGCCCTCCACTCCCGGAGAGGAAGCAGCGCCGCCATGAGCCCTGCCGAGAACGCAGCCCCCGCCCCGACCCCGCCCCGCGACCTGATCACCATCGGACGCGTCGGCGTCGACCTCTACCCGCTCCAGGACGCCGTGGGCCTCGAGGACGTCGAGACGTTCGGCAAGTACCTCGGCGGGAGCGCGGCCAACGTGGCGGTCGCGGCGGCCCGGCACGGCAGATCCGCCGCCCTCGTCTCGCGCGTGGGCGACGACCCGTTCGGCCGCTACGTCACCCGCGAGCTCGAGCGCCTCGGCGTCTCCGCGGAGCACGTGACGCCCGTCGACGACCTGCCGACGCCCGTGACCTTCTGCGAGATCTTCCCGCCGGACGACTTCCCCCTCTACTTCTACCGCCGGCCGAAGGCGCCCGACCTCTGCATCGAGGGCGACGAGCTCGACCGCGCGGCGATCCAGGACGCGCGCGTCTTCTGGTCCACCGTCACGGGCCTCAGCGAGGACCCGAGCCGCACCGCGCACCACGCCGCGTGGGCCGCCCGCGCGCGCCGGCCGCTCACGGTGCTCGACCTCGACTACCGGCCGATGTTCTGGTCGTCGCCCGCGGACGCGACCCGCGAGGTCGGCCGCGCGCTCGAGCACGTGACCGTCGCGGTGGGCAACCGCGAGGAGTGCGAGATCGCGGTGGGGGAGACGGATCCCGTGCGGGCCGCCGACGCCCTGCTCGACCGCGGCGTCGAGCTCGCCATCGTGAAGCAGGGCCCGAAGGGCGTGCTCGCCAAGACGCGCGACGAGACCGTCGAGGTGCCGCCGTACCCGGTCGAGGTCGTCAACGGGCTCGGCGCGGGCGACGGCTTCGGCGGCGCGCTCGTGCACGGGCTGCTCGCGGGCTGGGACCTCGAGCGGATCCTCCGCTTCGCCAACGTCGCGGGCGCCATCGTCGCCTCCCGCCGCGAGTGCTCGACCGCCATGCCCACGACGGCCGAGGTCGACGCGGTCCTCGCGGGGATCCGATGACCGACGACGCCGCGACCGCCCCCGCCGAGCTCGTCCGCGCGGGCGACCTCCCGGGCGCGTTCCAGGCCCTCCGCGACCTGCGCGCCACGGATCCCGCCGCCGTCGCCCGCGCGCTCGCCGGCCGGGTCCGCCGCCCGCTGATCCGCGACGAC
>NZ_QWGT01000371.1 GCF_003576405.1 Clavibacter lycopersici | reverse complement strand
GACTCCCTCGTCGACGTCGCCCGCGTGCGCCGCGACGCGGGCACCGCGCTCGCCGGCCCGGTCGCGACGAGCCGCACCGTGCTGCTCATGCCAGGGGCCGGCCTGCTCCTGGCGGCCGGGCTCGGGTTCGATCCGCTGCGCGTCCTCGTCACCACCGTGCCCGGCATGGCCTGCCTCGTCGCGGGCTCGGGCCTCGTGGCGGTCGGATGGCGGTGGAACCGCGGCCTGGTGAGCCAGGCGACGCCGCGGGAGTCGGCGCCGGGGCTGGTCCTCGACCTGGTGGCGACGGCGATGTCAGGAGGGGCGTCCGTGCCGCGCGCCGTCGCCGTCGTGGGCCGTGCGTGCGAGCGCGCCGGGCTGCCCGCGGGCGACGACCTCGACGCCGTCGGGTCGGTCGTCGACGCGGCGGCGCGCACGGGGGCGCCCGTGGCCGTGCTCCTGCGCAGCGAGGCGGGACGGATTCGCCGGGATGCCGCGACGTGGGCCGAGCGGGCCGCGGCGCGTCTCGCGGCCAGGCTCATGCTGCCGCTGGGGGTGTGCATCCTGCCGGCGTTCCTGGCGGTGGGCGTCGTGCCGATGCTGCTGGCCGTCGTGTCCTCAACACTCGGCCACGGATGAGGACGTCCACCGTCGCGGTCACGGCTGCGGACTCCGGGCGGCTGAGGGGGCATGGTGACGATCCCGCCGACGACCGGCGGGGACAGGACGGCGGGCATCGCCCGTCAGAGGGAGAGGACGAGGACATGGGACGAGTCGAGGAGCCGGCGCGCGTGATCGAGCTGCATGGCGCGGAGGTCGCGGCAGCGAGGGGCCGTGCATGCGGCACGGGCGGAGCGGTGCCGGTACCGGAGGGGTGCGCCGTCTGGCCGCTGGCCCCGGCGCAGGCGGTCCCGAAGGGATCATCGCGGGGGTCCGCGGGCTGCGCGGGTGCGTGCGCGCGAGACGTCGTGGCGCCGCGCTCGAGCCACGAGCCCCCGCGGGCCCTGCGCATCGCACACGCCGCGCGTCGGGCGATCCTGTGCCGCGCGGTCGGCGACGACGGCGCGGCCACCGCCGAGTACGCCATCGCGACCATGGCGGCGGTGGCGTTCGCGGGCCTGCTCGTGGTCATCCTGCAGAGCGACGAGGTGCGCGGCATGCTCCTCGACCTCGTGCGGCGTGCTCTGACGTACGACCGGTGATCCCGTCCACCGCGCGGGGGCGGCGTCCGCGCGTCGATCCGGCCTCCCCGGTCGCGGATCGCGGGGCCGCTGCCGCGGAGCTCGCGGTCGTGCTGCCCGCGGTCGTGCTGGTCCTCGGCCTCTGCCTGGGGGCGGTGCAGACGGTGGGCCAGCAGGTCGTGCTGACCTCCGCGGCGGAGGAGGCGGCCCGCAGCATCGGCCGCGGGGAGGACACGGGCACGGCGTCGTCGCGCATCGAGGGCGCCGCCGCGGGAGCGGCCATGGCGGTGGATCGGTCGGGTCACGCCGTCTGCGTCCGGCTCACGGCCCCCAGCCGGTTCGGACCGGCCGGAGCGGCGGGGATCCGCGTCTCGGCGCGTGGCTGCGCGTGGCAGGAGGATGCGGATGTCCCGTGACGGCGACACCGGCTCGGGCACCGTGCTCGCCGTCGGGGTGCTCGGCGCCGTCACGGCCCTCGCTCTCGCCACGGTCGCCGTCTCGTCGGTGCTCGTGGAGAGGGCGGCCGCGGCGGGGGCCGCGGACTCCGGGGCGCTCGCCGCGGCCGACGTGGCC
>NZ_QWGT01000370.1 GCF_003576405.1 Clavibacter lycopersici | reverse complement strand
CCGACGGTCGGGGTGCGGTGCCCCTACGCGGTGCGGCGGTGGCGGCGGAGGACGAGCGCCCCGCCGGCCAGCAGCATCAGCGCGGCTGCTCCGCCCAGGGCGAGGGCCGATGAGCCGCCGCCCGTGACGGGGAGCGTGTCGCCACCCGCGACGGCCTGGGGGAAGTCGCCGTCGGCGCTCGTGCCCGACTCCCCGGCGACGGTGAAGGCCTGCGTGAGGACCAGGTCGGAGCGCTCGCCCGTGAGGGTCAGCACGTAGTCGCCGTTCGGCGCGTAGTAGACGCCGTTGAGGATGGCGGTGTACGTCCAGCGGCCGCGCTCGTCGGCCGGCTGCGTGAGGGCGACGTCGTCGAAAGTGCCGATCGGCCGGATCCCGAAGCCGTCGCCGATGCCCGACGGCCCGCGGAGCGACGCCGTGACGCGCTCGCCGGGGAAGAAGCCCGTCGAGGTGACGGGAACGCCCGGGTCGATGAGGTCGTCGGGGGTGATGGTGGTGCGGGGGATGCTGATGGCCGGGGCCTCCGGGTAGAACACGTTCGAGTCGTCGGAGACGGCGCTCTCCCCGGAGATGGTGATGTCCTTCGAGAGGACGAGCCCGGAGTCCTCGCCGGTCACGTGCAGCGTGTACGCGCCGTTGGTCGCGTAGTAGACGCCGGAGAAGATGACCTGGTGGGACACGCGCCCGCGGTCGTCCGCGGGGTGGGTGGGGCCGAGCTTCAGGGGCGATCCGACTCCGCCCTGGAGTAGCAGGTCCACCTGCACGCCGGCGGGAGCGGTGATGGACACGGTGACGGGCTCGCCCGGCAGGAAGCCGGTGGCCTCGAGCGCGATGCCCGGGTCGACGGGCTGGTCGGGGTCGAGGGTGTCGTCATCGACGGCGATGCTCGCGGGCTCGCGCACTGGGGCGTCGGCGGCGGCGGGCTCCGCCTCGGCGGCAGGGGCCTCGACGACCGGGCTCTCGACCGCGGGTGCCTCGACGGCGGGGCTCTCGACGGCGGGGGTCTCGATCGCCTCCGGGGCGGCCTCGCCCGCGGCGGACGGGGTCGCGTCCACGGCCTCCGTCTGCGTCGTGCCGGTCGCGGGATCCACGGCCGCGAACGCGGCGGGGGCCCAGGCGAGGGGTGCGGCGACGAGCGCGGCCGTGAGGCACAGCGCGGTGACGGGGCGTCGCAGTCGCACGGTGCGTGCTGCGGCGGGCGTGAGGTCCATGGGGCTCCTGATCGGGGTGGGCCGATCCTGGGACGCGGCCGTGATGGCGGGCCCGTCGGACCCTCGAGATTTCCTCTCGTGAGGGAGAAGGTATCGGGATCCCTGATCAGGGCCGATAACGATCGGGTACGCGCACGCCGCGACCCACCCCCACTCCGGGCGACAGGCCGCCGCCGCCGCTCGACCCTTGCCATTCCCGCATGAGGTGATGCGCGTGGGGACACCGGCCGGGAGGCTGGATCCATGGACATCACGCAGCGCATCGAAGGTCAGCACGAGTGGGACGCGGTCGTCGTCGGAGGCGGCGTCGCGGGGTCGAGCGCGGCGCTCATGCTGGCGCGGGCGCGCCGCAGCGTGCTCGTCGTGGACGCGGGTCAGCCGCGCAACGCCGTCGCCGCGCACATGCACGGGGTGCTCGGCCACGACGGGAAGCCGCCGCGGCAGCTCGTCGCCGAGGGCCGGCGCGAGATCGAGGGCTACGGCGGCGTCGTGGTCGACGGGCGCGTCGAGGCGGTCGCCGCGGTCGACGACCCCGCGGGCCCG
>NZ_QWGT01000369.1 GCF_003576405.1 Clavibacter lycopersici | reverse complement strand
CCGTCGGCGTTCGTGGGCGGCGCCGGCGGCGCGGGGCAGCTCGCGGTCGTGCCGCTCCCGGATCCGGCCTGGCCCGTGGTGTCGCCGCCGTTCCCGTCGGCGAAGGCCGGCGTCGAGAGCAGCGCGACGAGCCCGAGGGAGGCACCCGCGATGCCGACCGCGATGCCCGCGCGGCGCTTCCGCGGGGCCGGCGTCGGCGTGCCGGGCATCCGGGCGCCGCGGCCCTGCTCGAAGACGGTGATGGTCTCGTCCATGGTGGTCCTTCCGTGTCCGCCGCGGCGCGGGGTGCGCCGGCGGTCGTGGATCCAGGCTCGGCAGCGGATCTGAAGTCCTCCTTAAGTTCCGCGACCCGAGCGGACAGCGGTCCGGGATCGCCCATCCGCGGCTCCTACAGTCGGCACATGCTCCCTCCCGCACGCGTCCTCGTGGTCGAGGACGACGAGGCCATCCGCGCCGCCGTCGTCTCCACCCTCACCGCCGAGCGCTTCGTCGTCCGCGGCCTCGCGTCCGGGGTCGAGCTCGAGGAGGAGGTGAGGGGCTTCCTGCCCGACCTCGTGGTGCTCGACTGGATGCTCCCCGGGCCGAGCGGGATCCGGCTGGCCGAGGGGATCCGCCGCTGGAGTGACGCGAGCGTCATCATGCTCACCGCCCGCGACGCCGTGGAGGACCGCCTGCGCGGGTTCGGGCAGGGCGTCGACGACTACATCGTGAAGCCGTTCGCGCTCGCCGAGCTCGTGGCGCGCGTCGGCGCGGTGCTCCGGCGGCGCGGGAGGCTCGCGTCGGTGGTCGAGATCGGCGACCTGCTGGTGGATCCCGACTCCGGCCTCGCGAGGCGCGGCGGCGAGCAGCTCGAGCTGACCTCGATCGAGTTCCAGCTGCTCGCCTACCTCGCCGCGCACCGCGGCCGCACGCTCTCGAAGACGCAGCTCCTCACGCAGGTGTGGGGCTACGACCAGGCCGACCCGAACCTCGTCGAGGTCCACATCAGCGCGCTGCGCAAGAAGATGGAGGCGCACGGGCCGCGGCTCCTGCACACCGTCCGCGGGCTCGGCTACCGGGTGGAGGCGTGAGCGCGCGCGCCCGCGCCGCCGCCCCGGACGCACCGCTGCGCACCGGATCCCTCCGCACCCGCACGGTCCTCGCGGTGCTCGCGCTCCTCGCCGTGCTGCTCGTGGCGCTGTCGCTCACGGTGCAGGCGATCCTCGGGGCGCAGCTGCGGCAGCAGATCCAGGACCGGCTCGCCGACCGCGCATCGGCCGCCGCCGCGCTCGTGGGCGTGCTCGACGACGACGCGCTCGCCCAGCGGCTCGGCGCGCAGGGCGTGGCCGTGCAGATCACGAGCCCGGACGGCGGCGAGGTGACGGCGCGGCCCGGGCCGGATCCGCTCGGGGGCGCGCTGCCGGGGCCGGATCCGCTGGGCGCCGCTCCCGGGTCCGCTGCCACCGCGACGCCCCCGGCGGGCGCCGACGCGGTCACCGTCACCTCGAGCGCCGTCAGCTCCTCGGCCGACTCCATCACCCTCCGCTCCGACCTCAGCGACGGCACGGTGCTCGAGCTCTCGGCGGGCACCGGATCCGTGGACGACACCCTCGCCACCCTCCGCGGGATCCTCGCGGGCGCCTCGCTCGCCTTCCTCGCGCTCGCGGCCGTCGCGCTCGTCGTCGTCGTGCGGCGGACGCTCCAGCCGCTCGAGGACATGACCGGCGTCGCCCGCTCCATCGGCCGGGGCGACCGCGGCCGCCGCCTCCGCCCCACCCGGCCGGGCACCGAGC
>NZ_QWGT01000368.1 GCF_003576405.1 Clavibacter lycopersici | reverse complement strand
CGGCGCTGCTCGCGCGGCCGGTCGACGCGACGGTCGCCGCCGGGGATCCGCCTCCGCCCGCCGAGGTCGAGCGCCGCGTCGCGCTCGTGGTGGAGACGTCGGGCACCACATCGCGGCCGAAGCGCGTGGCGCTGTCGTCGGACGCGCTGCTGGCGAGCGCCGCCGCCTCGCAGACCGCGCTCGGTGCGCCGGGCCAGTGGATCCTCGCGCTGCCCACCCACTACATCGCCGGCCTGCAGGTGCTCGTGCGCTCGATCGCGGCCGGCACGGCGCCGGTCGTCACGGGGCCGGGGAGCTTCGAGCCCCGCGCCTTCGCGGACCTGGCCGGATCCCTGGACGCGCGCGTCGCCCGCTACACCTCACTGGTCCCGACGCAGCTGCACCGGCTCGTCGAGGCGGCGGAGGGCGGCGCGGGCGAGGACGCGGGGCTCGTGCGGGACGCGGTCCGGCGCCTCGACGCGATCCTCGTCGGGGGGCAGGCCACCCCGCCGCACCTGGCCGACCGCGCGGCCGCGCTGGGGTGGCGCGTGGTGCGCACCTACGGATCCAGCGAGACGGCGGGCGGCTGCGTCTACGACGGCGTGCCGGTCGCCACGACCGAGGTGGCCGTCGTCGACGGCCAGGTGGAGCTCGCCGGCCCGATGCTCGCCGAGGGCTACCTCGGCGACCCGGCCGCGACCGACGCGGCGTTCGGCGAGCACGACGGCCGCCGCTGGTACCGCACGGGCGACGGCGGCGAGCTGGTCGACGGCGTGCTGCGCATCACCGGTCGGCTCGACGACGTCGTGATCTCCGGCGGTGAGAAGCTGCGGCTGGCGGCGGTGGAGGAGGTCGTGCGCTCGCTCGCCGGCTGGGATCCTCGGCTGGGCGAGGCCGTGGCGGTGCCCGGCGAGCACGCGGGCTGGGGGCAGCGGCCGGTCGTGTTCGTGCCCGGCACCGTGGATCCCGACCTCGCCGAGCGCGTGCGGCGCGAGCTCGCGGGGCGGCTCGGTCGGGTGGCCGGCTCCGCCCTGGTGCGGGGGATCCCGCAGCTGCCGACGCTGCCCTCCGGCAAGCCCGACCGGCGTGCGCTGCGCGCTGCGGCGGACGCCGACGCGTCCGCCTGAGGCGCCCCGCCTGAGCCGCCCCCGGACATGACGAGGGGCCGGATGCTCGGCATCCGGCCCCTCGCCTCTTGAGGAGGATCGCTCCACGAGAGCTCCTCCAGGAGCTACTTCTTGAAGACGTCCTTGATGTTCTCGCCGGCCTGCTTGGCGCTGGCTCCGGACTGCTGCGTCTTGCCCTCGGCGACCTTGCTGTCGTCGCCGCTGACCTTGCCGAAGGCCTCCTTGGCCTTCCCCGCGAGCTTCTCGCCGGTGTTCTGGGCCTTGTCGTCTGCACTCATTGGCACTCCTTCGTTCGGTGGCTGGGACGTCTCCGACGCTACGCCCGTGAGGGCCAGGCGTCACCCCGCTCACACCGGACGCACGGGCGGGCGGCGCCCGGGGATCCCGCGCACCCCGTGGGAGGATGGGCGCATGGCCACCCGCACCCCCGACGCCCGCGCGAAGGGCCTCCTGTCCTGGCTGATCCTCGCCGTCGGCGTCGTCATCGCCGCCTTCACCGTCGCGATCCTCGTGGCCGCCGTGCGGGCGGACGGCGTGGGCGAGGTGACGGGCACGCTCGTCGCGGGCGGCATCGCGACCCTGGTGGCCGCCCTCGCGTTCATCGACCAGCGCCGCAAGGTCCGCGCGACGCGGGCGACCGAGCTGGCCGCCGCAACCCGCCCGGACGCCGGTGCCGACGGCA
>NZ_QWGT01000367.1 GCF_003576405.1 Clavibacter lycopersici | reverse complement strand
CCGCGACCGCGGCGGACGCCGCTGCCGAGCGGTCCGCCGCGTCGCGCCAGCCGCGGAGCCGGTCGGCGCCGCGGTGGAGGATGAAGACGCCCGCGATCATGCCGACGATCGTGGGGATCGCCGCCGCGCCCGTCGCCCCGGCGCGCGTGGTCGCCGCGAGCACCGCGATCCCGGCGAATAGAGCGAGCACGACCATGCCGAGCGGCGGCCGGCGCACCTGCAGGATCCCGGCGAGCGCGGCCGCGGCGAGCACCACGATGGCGAGCACCACGATCAGCGCGACCTTGTCGCCCGTGCCGAACAGGGCGATCACGGTGTCCTTGACGCCCGCGGGCACGAGGTCGATGACGAGCGCGCCGACCGCGAGCACCGGGCTCGCCGCCGGCGCGATGAAGGCCGCCGCGATCTCGGCGACCGCCAGCACGGCGAGCGCCGCCACCACCCCGAGGAACGCGGACCACCAGCGGAGGGCCGCACGGGTCACGGGGCGACCGGCTTGCTGTACGGGAGGATCACGTCGAAGCGGCACCCGCCCTCGACGTTCTGCACGGTGACGTCGCCGTCGTGCGCGCGCACGATGCCGCGGACGATCGCGAGCCCGAGGCCCGCACCGCCGCCGCCCGACGCGTAGCCGCCGTCGTGCGTGCCCTCGGCCTGCACCTGGGGATCCGGCGGCGTCGCCTCGGCGGGCGCGACCGGGAAGTCGGGGCCGAGGGCGGCCTTCGCGGCGGCGCTCTTGCCGTAGGCGCGCGGGGTGCGGGATCCGGTGCTCCGCCAGCCCGCGTCGAACACGCGCGGCAGGTCGTCCTCCGGGATGCCGCCCGCCGTGTCCTCGACCGAGAGGACGGCGAGGTTGCCGGAGTCGCGGTGCGCGGAGATGACGATGCGGCCGCCCGGGAGCGACTGCTGGATGGCGTTCATCACGAGGTTGCCGACGACGCGGGAGAGCTCGCGCGGATCGCCCTGCACCACGAGGTCGTCGTGGGCGGTCTCGCCGCGGAGGTCGACCTGGCGGGCCTGGGCCACGGGGCCGAGCTCGGCGACGGTGTCGCTCACGACGTCGTAGAGGGACACGCGCTCGACGGCGAGCTCGAGGCTGCCCGAGTTGATGCGGGACAGCTCGAACAGGTCGTCGACCATGCCGTTGAGGCGGTTGGCCTGCACGCGGATCTGGCGGAAGTAGCGGTGCTCGTCGTCGACCATGCCGTCCTCGAGGGACTCGGCCATGGCGCGGATCCCGGCGAGCGGCGTGCGCAGGTCGTGCGACATCCAGGCGATGAGCTCCCGGCGGCTGCGCTCCTGCGCCTCCATGCGGTCGCGGGCGTCGGCGAGGCGGCGGTTGGCGGCGCTGAGCTCCCGGGCGAGCTGCGCGAACTCGGTGCTCGTGGGGCGACCGGGCTCGACGGCGGCCTCCTCGCCCATCGACGCGGCGTAGCGCCCGAGCTCGCGGCTGCCGCGCACGAGGGTCATGCCGAGCATCGCGGCCATCACGAGCGAGACGAGCGCCGAGACGGCGGCGACGGAGAGGAACGCGGTGAGCCCGGCGTCGTCGACGAGCATGCTCGCGGTGACGGCGACCATGCCGCCCACGACCGAGAGGACGGCGGCGAGCGCGACCACGCAGATCTGCAGCACGAGCGAGCGGCGGCGGAGCGCGCGCAGGAGGACGCTCGCGCCGAGGCCCACGACGGCGGCGCAGACGAGCGCCGTCAGCACGACGATGAGGAAGGAGTCCGCGGTCACGCGTCGCCCCCGGCGGGCGGCGCGGGCTCGGCGGCGGGCTCGGCGGGCT
>NZ_QWGT01000366.1 GCF_003576405.1 Clavibacter lycopersici | reverse complement strand
TCCACAGGCCGGAGCCGCCACCGCGGAGCGGAGCGGGCGCGGGCGCGGACGTGCGCGAGGCCGGCACCGCGCGTGCGGTGCCGGCCTCGGCGGGTCGTGCGGGTCGCGCGTCAGACGGGACGCGGATCCGTGCCGGGAGAGCCGTCGGGGCCGTCGTCCGGCGTCTCGCCCGGCTCCGTCGCGCGGCCCTGGCCGTCCTCGACGGGCCGCCCGGCGTCGGATCCGCTCAGCAGGTCCTCGAGGGCCTGGTCGACCTCGTCCGGCTCGGGCTCGCCCTCGGTGAGGCGCGCGACGAGCGCCTGCGGCGCGTCGATGTCCTCCGAGGTGGGCAGCACGTCCGGGTGCGACCACAGCGCGTCGCGCTGCTCGGCGCCGACGCCGTCGGAGACCGCCTGCCACATGGCCGCTGCCTCGCGCAGGCGCCGCGGCCGGAGCTCGAGGCCCACGAGCGTCGCGAACGCGGACTCGGCGGGACCGCCTGTGGCGCGACGCCGACGCACGGTCTCGGCGATCGCGGACGCCCGGGGGAGGCGCACGGTCGCGGCGGCGGTGACCACGTCTACCCAGCCCTCGATGAGCGCGAGCATGGTCTCGAGGCGCGCGAGGGCGGCGAGCTGCGCGTCCGACTTCGGCGGGATGAGGGATCCGTCGACCATGGCCTGGCGGAGCTCCTCGGGGTTCGACGGGTCGAAGCCCTCCGCGAGCGACTCGAGCCGGTCGGTGTCGATGTGCACGCCCTTCGCGAACTCCGTGATGGAGGTGATCAGCTGCAGCCGCAGCCAGCGCGCGTGCCGGAACAGGCGGGCGTGGGCGAGCTCGCGCACGGCGAGGTAGATCTGCACCTGGTCGTCGGAGACGTCGATGCCCTCGCCGAAGGCCGCCACGTTCTGGGGGAGGAGCGCGGCCTGCTGGTCGTCGAGCAGCGGGATCCCGACGTCGCCGCCCGAGACGACCTCGGTGGACAGCTGCCCGACCACCTGGCCGAGCTGCATGGCGAAGAGCGTGCCGCCGAGGTTGCGCATCACGCGGCCGGCGCCGGCGACCATGCCCTGCATCTCCTCGGGGGCGTTCTGCTGGAGCACCTCGGTGAGCGAGTCGGCGATGCTGAGGGCCACGGGCTCCGCGAGCTGCGTCCACACGGGCATGGTGAGCTCGGTCCACTGCGCGCGGGTGATGAGGCGCGGGGCGACCGTGAACTGGCTGACGTAGGTGACGTCGTCGAGCCAGAGGGCCGCGACCTGGAACGCCTGGTCGAGCGGCGCGGACGCGTCGGCGGTGACCTGCGTCTGCTGCGCGGCCGCGAGCTGGCGGGCGCCCTCGCGGGCCACCTTCCAGTCGACGCCGTCCCCGGTGTTGGCGAGCGCGCCCTGGAGCTGCGCGAGGAGCTGGCGGACCTGCTCCGGATCCTGCGGGAGCCCCGCCGCACCCGCGAGCTTGTCCGGGTCGATCTGCCCGTCGGCGCCCAGGAACCGCTCCAGCATGCGCCGGAACTCGTCCTCGGGATTCGGGGTGGGCTCGTCGGCCATGGAGGGTCTCCCGGGGGGTCGAGGGGTCCGGATCGCGGTGCCGCGGCCGGTGGGACCACGCTAGCCCGCGCCCACGGGAAACCCATCCCCATTCGCCTAGGCTGGGCCGTCGCGGCTTCCGCCCGCCGCGAACAGCGGCCGTGTGGGCCGCCTCGACACCCGTCGCCCGGCCGCCTCCCGGCCCGACGCGCCCCGACCGCGAGGACATCCGGATGAGCCTGTTCGCCCAGCACGCCCCCCGCGCACCCCGGCCCCCGCGCCGCCGCCGCGTC
>NZ_QWGT01000365.1 GCF_003576405.1 Clavibacter lycopersici | reverse complement strand
CGACGCGAGCGACAGGATCGAGACGTCGTCCGGCACGCGCCTGCCGGCGGCGTCGAGCCCGGAGATGAGGCCGCGCGCCGCCTGGTCGTTGAGGATCATGACCGCCGTGATCCCCGGATCCGCCGCCAGCAGCTCTCCCGCCGCGGCGCGCCCGCCCACGGGCGTCGGCGCGCACCGGGCGACCGCCGCGTCGAGCCCGCGCGCGGCCGTCTCCTGCAGGAACGCCCGCTCGGTGCGCGTCGTCGGCCCGTATCCGCGCAGCGGCCCGCGCTCGAGGTCCTCGACCAGGAGGCCGAACCGCTGGTGGCCGAGGTCCTGCAGGTGGTCGATGCCCTCGGCGACGGTGCGCTCGAAGTCCATGTCGACGAACGGCAGGTCGCGGGTCTCCGCGGTGCGCCCGATCGAGACGAACGGCACGTCGAGCGCCGCGAGCTCGCTGATGCGCGAGTCGTCCATGCGCACCTCCATAACGATGACGCCGTCGACGAGCCGCCCGCTCACGAGGTCGGACACGTCGTCGGGCGACGTGCCCGTGGGCCAGAGCACGAGGTGGTAGCCGAGCTCGGAGGCGCGCGTGGCGGCGCTCATGAAGATCTCGAGGGCGATGCGGCTGAGGCGCTGCACGTCGGCCGGGAACAGCAGCGCGATGATCCGCGTCCGCTTGCTGGCGAGCGCGCGGGCCACGACGTTGTTGCGGTAGCCGAGCTCCTGCATCGCCTCGGTGACGGCCCGCCTGGTCGGCTCGGAGACGGCCTTGGTGCCGTTGACGACGAAGGAGACCGTGGCGATCGAGACCCCCGCGCGCGCGGCGACCTCTCGCATGGTCGGGATGGCGGCTCCTCGCGGTCGGGCGGCGCGGGGCGGGGCATCGGCCGGGCGCGTGCTCAGCGTATAGCCGGGACCGCGGCGCGGTGCGGGTCCGTCGGCGCGCGGAGCCGGGAGACCGCGATGAGCGCGCCCGTGATCGCGCAGACGGCGATCGTGAGGCCGACCACGTACTCGGCGACCGTGCCGTACCCGCCGGGCGACGAGCGGGGGTCGAGGAACCCGTACGGGTAGTAGGTGGCGGATCCGTCCACCTGGTTCCCCGTGAACGGCCCGCGGAGGAGCGTGACGAGGATCCAGGCGAGGGGGAACAGGATCACGCGGCCGATGGCGCCCGCGCGGAGGGGCCGGCGGTCGGGGGCGACGATCCAGTCGACCAGCACGATCAGCGGCACGGCGACGTGCACGATCTGGTCGGCCCAGTCGAGCTGCAGGGGCGGCGGCTGGGGGAGGCCGCGGAGCAGGATGTTCCAGACGAGGCCGGTGATGACGAGGTACACGGTGGACGCGAGCCGCAGCGTGACCCAGCCGATCGCCGGATCCGCCGCCCGTCCGCGCGCGAGCCGCACGCCGCCGACGACCAGCACGACCGCGCCGAGCAGGTTCGCGTCGACGGTGAAGAACAGGGCGAAGTCGAGGGACTTCCCCGCGATGCCGGTGACGCCGAGCCCCTGCCAGTACGCGAGGTTGATGCGGTACTGGGCGATGACGCCGATGACCGCGGCGACCGCGGTGGCGATGCGGACGACGGAGAGGAGGATGCGCACGGGAGACGATCCCACGATCGGGCGTCCGTCGCCGCCGAGCGTCCACGGGCGGGTGCCGGTGCGGCTCACGTGGCGGTGGATCCGCGTCGGGCGCCGGCCACGCGACGGCACGCCTCCTCGACGCTCCGGGCGTGGGCGGCGGGCGCGACCGCGTCCGCCAGGCGACGTGCCTCGCGCGCCGGCGCCTCGAGGAGGCTGCGGTCGGCGGCCAGCCGGAGGATCGCCGTG
>NZ_QWGT01000364.1 GCF_003576405.1 Clavibacter lycopersici | reverse complement strand
CGAGGGCGGCCGCGCGCACCAGGCCGACCGTGATCTCGCCGCGCGCCACGGGCTTGTCGGCGCGGGCGACGCTGCGGTCGCGCTCGGCGTCGATCCAGTCGTTGGAGAGCCCGATGGACAGCTGCCCGAGGAGCACGGCCAGCGCCACCGCCAGCACGCGCCCGACGCCGTAGCCGAGCGCGACCGCGAGCCCCGCGGCGAGCACCGTGACGGTGGCCGTCGGCCCCGGGTGCGAGGAGAGGGCGAGGAGCCGGAGGCGGCGGATCACGCGAGCGTCAGCCCGTAGCAGCGCGAGCCCTCCGAGTCGGCGTACGCGCCGAAGCGGGGGATCTCCGTCCAGCCCTCGCGGGAGTAGAACCGCATCGCGTCGGGCTGCTCGGGTCCGGTCTCCAGCACCAGGTCGACCACGCCGAGGTCGCGCGCCGTCTGCTCGAGGGCCCGCAGCAGCGCGGTCGCGACGCCCCTGCCCCGCGCGGCCGGCACCACGTACATGCGCTTCAGCTCCGCCCACGGGACGCCGTCGCGGTCGCCGAGCAGTCGGATCGCGCCGCAGCCGACGGGAGCGCCGTCCGGGTCCCGCGCCACGAGGAACGCGGCCACGTCGGCGGCGGTGGGCTTCGTGCCGGGCTCCGTGTCGCCGCCGTAGCGGAGGTCGAGCTCGGCGCGCTGGGCGGCGCGGAGGGCGACCGCCTCGTCGTCGTCCCAGGCGACCCGGGAGATGGTGCAGTCCATGCGTCGATCCTGCCGCACCGGTCGGCGCCCCCGGGCCGCGCCGGTACCCTGCCTGCATGAGGATCCGCCCCGCCGAGCCCCGCGACATCGACGACCTGCTGGAGATCCGCAACGACGCGATCCTCCACGGCACCGCGCTCTGGACCGAGGAGCCCGTCGACCGCGCCGAGCGCGAGGCGTGGTACCGGGAGACGACGGAGGCGGGCGACCCGATCCTCGTGGCCGAGGTCGACGGCGCGTTCGCGGGCTACGGCACCTACGGGCCGTGGCGCCGGATGTCCGGCTACCGCTTCTCCGTGGAGGACTCGGTCTACGTGCGGGACGACTTCCAGGGCCGGGGCATCGGCCGCGCCCTCGTCGAGGCGGTGGTCGCGCACGCGCGGCAGGCCGGCAAGCGCGGGGTGTTCGCGGACATCGAGGCCGGCAACACCGGATCCATCCGCCTGCACGAGCGGCTCGGGTTCCGGCAGGTGGGCCTGCTGCCCGGCATCGGCTGGAAGTACGGCCGGCCGCTCGACCTCGCGATCCTGCACCTGCCGCTGGTCGACGACGACGCGGCCGACGGAGAGGGCGTCCGGGCCGGCTGATCCGCGGGGCGGACGATCGAGAGGCCCGGCACGGGGCGCGGGAACGCCACAGGTGCCGGGCCTCTCCGGGGATCACGGTCCTTCGGGGGACGGGAGATCTCCGTGGGTCCGGGAGCCGTCCGATCCGGGGGGGGGGATGGACGGACGTGCTCGTCGGGTTGCGAGCGCCAGGCCCAAGGGGGGGGTAAGGGCCGTGCGCTCACCACCGACTCTAGCCGGGTCCTCATTTATGCGGACCCGCGAGCATGGCCCCAGAAGGAGGGGCGCGGCCGGGATCGGGGTACGGCGGCCCGGCCGCCTCAGTCCTGGGACTCGTCGAGCTCGCGTCCGCCGCCGGCGACGACCGCGTCGCGGAGCGCGTGGAACTGGTCGACCGTGAGGCCGTTGCGGAGGAGGTACGGCTCGACCCCGCCGCGGCCGGCCAGCGAGTGCAGCGCCTGGATCACGGGCGCGGGATCCCCGTCGACGGCGTGCTGCGCCGCGTCGCGGACGTCGAGCCCGCCGGCCACGAGGGCGAGGGCGGCGACGAGCGCGTCCTCCGCC
>NZ_QWGT01000363.1 GCF_003576405.1 Clavibacter lycopersici | reverse complement strand
CCCCCGCGCGCGGCAGCGCGGCCTGCCCGACCGGACCGGGTCGGTCAGCGCCAGGCGGTCGGCCCCGCGGATCCGGCGCGGTACTCGGCCATCGGCACGCGGTCGCCCTTCCAGGCGCGCATGACGGGCGCGACGATGCGCCAGCACCGCTCGGCCACGTCGCCGCGGACCGAGAGGCGCGGGTCGCCCGCGAGGATCCCGTCGAGGACCTCGCCGTACGGCGTGAGCTCGGGCTCGGCGAACTCCGCGCGGAACGTGGACTGCGTGAGGGTGAAGGGCTCGCCCGTGCCGTCCATGGTGACCTCCAGCGTGATGCCGTCGGGCTTGAGGTCGATGATGAGCCGGTCCGGCCGCGCGGAGCCGTGCAGGCCCCGCGGCAGGTGCGCCACGGGCTTGAAGGTGACGACGATGCGCTTGGACGCCTCCTTGAGGGCCTTGCCCGAGCGCAGCCGGAACGGCACACCTGCCCAGCGCGCGTTGGCGACGCCGAAGGTGACCTCCGCGAGCGTCTCCGTCTCGTTGGCCGGATCCACCCCCTCCTCCTTGGCGTACGCGGGGATGCGCGTGCCGTCGACCGTGGCGCCCGTGTAGCGGGCGCGGCGGCTGTACGTGACGGGGTCGTTGTCCCAGACCTCGGTCGCGCGGAGGACCGCGGCGATGTTCGAGCGCAGGTCGTCCGGGTCGATGCTCGCGGGCGGCTCCATCGCGAAGACCGCGAGCACCTGCAGCAGGTGGCTCTGGATCATGTCGACCAGCGCGCCCGACTTGTCGTAGTAGGCCGCGCGGCCCTCGAGCGCGAGCGTCTCGTCGTAGAGGATCTCGACCTTCTCGATGTCCCTCGCGCTCCACACCGACTCGAAGAAGCGGTTCGCGAAGCGCAGCGACACGAGGTTGAGCACCGTGGAGAGGCCGAGGAAGTGGTCGGTGCGGTGGATGCGGTCCTCCGGCACGAGCTTCTGCAGCAGGCGGTTGAGCTGCGCCGCGCTCCGGCTGTTCGACCCGAACGGCTTCTCGAGCGCGAGCGTGGTGCCCTCCGGCAGGTCCAGCTTCGCCAGCTGCTCGCAGACCTGGATGGAGATGGCCGGCGGCAGCGCGAAGTAGAGGGCCGGCGCGCCCTCGCACGCCTCGAGGATCCGCTTCAGGTCGTCGAGGTCCGTCGGGTCGGCCTGGATGTACTCCGTGGACGAGACGATGCCCGCGGCCCGGCGCCCCGTGGCGTCCACCGAGTCGAACGCGGTCTTGACCGTCTTGGTCCACTCCGCGGGCTTCCGTTCGCTGCGGCCGGTGCCGATGAGCTGGATCCGGCGCCCCCGATCGCTCGCCACGAGGCTGCCGAGACCCGGCAGGAGGAGGCGTTCCGTGAGGTCGCCGCTGGCGCCGAGGATGACGAGGGTGGAGGGTTCACTGGTCATCCTCCGAGACTACGGGTCGCGGCTGCCGGGCAGCCGACCTACACTGGGCGAGTCGAACATCCGTTCGAACGACGCGTCCGGGGAGGGCGCGACGCGACAGCCCGGAGGTGCGCGTGAGCTTCACCCACCTGCACGTGGCGTCCGCGTTCTCCGCGCACTTCGGCACCACGGCGCCCGAGGCGCTCGTCGACCAGGTCGCCTCCTCGGGCGCGTCGGCGGCCGCGATCACCGACCGCGACGGGCTGTACGGCGCCGTCCGCCACATCCGCCGATCCATCGCCCAGGGGCTCTCCCCTGTCGTCGGCGCCGAGCTCGGCCTCACGGGCGAGCACCCGGGCCGGATCACGGTGCTCGCGCACGGCGGCACGCACGGCCAGGGCTGGGCGGCGCTCAGCCGGCTCATCAGCGCGAGCCACGGGCGGGGCACGGCCAGGAGCACCGCCCGGAGCGCCCAGGCCGGCG
>NZ_QWGT01000362.1 GCF_003576405.1 Clavibacter lycopersici | reverse complement strand
CGGCGGCGGCGCGTACACGGAGTACTGGGCGCACCAGGCCGCCGTGCTCCCCGTCGACGACCTGCCGCTGTACCGGTGGCGGATGGACGCCGAGCGCCAGCGGAGGACGCGACCGGGATCCTGGGCGCTCGAGCACGCGCCGCTGATCGCCGAGGTGCGGGCCGAGCTCGCCCGCACGGGCCCGGTGCCCGCGAGCGCGATCGAGCACGAGTCGAACGTCCGCACGGGTCCGTGGTGGGGCTGGTCGGACGTGAAGCGCGCGCTGGAGGCGATGTTCGCGTGGGGCGAGATCGCGAGCGCCGGGCGGCGCGGGTTCGAGCGGGTCTACGGGCTCGCGGAGGACGTGCTGCCGAGCGCCGCCCTCGACCGCGAGGTGCCGGAGGAGGACGCCGTGCGGGAGCTCGTGCGCCGTGCCGCCGTCGCGCACGGCATCGGCACCGCGGCCGACCTCGGCGACTACCACCGGCTGTCCCGCGCCGCGACCGACCGCGCCCTCCGCGACCTCGCCGACGCGGGCGAGGTGCTGCCCGTCACGGTGCCCGGCTGGGACGGCCGCGGGAAGCCGCTGCCCGTGTGGCTGCACCGGGACGCGCGGCTGCCCCGGCGGATCCGCGGCGAGGCGCTGCTCTCCCCCTTCGACCCGGTCGTGTGGTTCCGCGAGCGCGCGCTGCGCCTGTTCGACCTGCACTACCGGATCGAGATCTACACGCCGGCGGCGCGACGCGTGCACGGCTACTACGTGCTGCCGGTGCTGGTCGACGACGAGGTCGTCGCGCGGGTGGACCTCAAGAGCGACCGGCAGGCGGGCGTGCTGCGCGTGCAGGCGTCCTGGATCGAGGGGCGGCACGATCCCGCGGCGGTCGCCGAGCGGATCGCGCCGCTCGTCGAGCGGGCGGCCGCGTGGCAGGGGCTCGACGGCGTCGGGGTCGTCGACCGCGGCACGCTGGCGTCGGCGCTGCGGGCGCACCTGCCGGGGATCGCGGCGGCGGAGCCCGCCGACCCCGCGGGGTGAGGCGCGGTCGCTAGAACTGCACGCGCGGCGGCTCGGCGATGGACGCGAGGCTCGAGACCTCGTAGAAGTCCCGCTCGCCGAAGCCCAGCCCGCGCACGAAGAGCGTGTTCGGGAAGTGCGTGATCTTGGTGTTCAGCTCCCGGACGCCGCCGTTGTAGAAGCGGCGCGACGCCTGGATGCGGTCCTCGGTGTCGACCAGCTCGCCCTGCAGCTGCAGGAAGGTCTGGCTCGTCTGCAGCTGCGGGTACGCCTCGGCCACCGCGAACAGCGACTTCATCGCGCCCTGCAGGTGCTCCTCCGCGGTGCTCGCCTCGGCGGGGCTCGCGGCGCTGATCGTCTCGGTGCGGGCGGAGGCGACCTTCTCGAACACCTTCTGCTCGTGGGCGGCGTAGCCCTTGACCGACTCGATGATGGTCGGCAGCAGGTCCGCGCGCCGCTTCAGCTGCACCGTGATGTCGCTCCACGCCTCGTCCACGCGGACGTTGAGGGTGACGAGGGCGTTGTACGTGGCCCAGAGGTAGATGCCGACGAGAACTGCCAGGAGCACGACGACTCCGAGCGCGATCCACAATTCCATGCTCAGGATCCTACGCGCGGGTCTGGGGAGGACCCGGGCATCCGGGGCCCGCGCACCCGTTCTGGGGGCGTGCGCCTCGCCCGCCTCCGCCGCCCGTGTCCGCGCCGCCCGGGCCGGGTCAGCCGCGCTCGCGGAGGGTGTCGCGGAGGAAGCGGTAGGAGGAGCGGGGCGTGCGGTCGCCGGTGCGCGGATCCACGTGGACGAGGCCGCGCGGCGCCTGGCGCCCGGCCTCCCACTCGAAGCCGTCGAGGAGGCTGCCGGCGACGACGGCCTCGAGCCGCACGCCCTCCG
>NZ_QWGT01000361.1 GCF_003576405.1 Clavibacter lycopersici | reverse complement strand
GTCGACGGCGACCACCTCGGCCCGGCCGAAGCGCCGCGCGAGCGCGACCGTGCCGGTGCCCGTCCCCGCGCCGAGGTCCACCACGACGCGGCCGGCCGTGTCGCGGGCGAGGCGGCGGATCCAGGTGGTCAGCTCGAGCAGGTGACCGTGCAGGATCCGCGCGTCCAGGTCGAGCATGACGGCGAGGGACGGGTCGGCGGCGCCGTGCGCGTGCGGGGCGTGCGGGTGGTGGTGGCTCATGGATCCAGGCTGGCGCACCCGTGCCGTGCGCGCATACGATCTTGCCCATGACGCAAGAGCCGGATCTCGACGCCCTCGTCCGCCAGCGCATCCGCGGCCTCCGCGAGGCCCGCGGCTGGTCGCTCGACGCGCTCGCGGCACGGTGCTTCCTCAGCCCGTCGACGCTCAGTCGCATCGAGACCGGTCACCGCCGCATCGCGCTCGACCAGCTCGTGCCCATCGCGCAGGCCCTGGAGACGTCGCTCGACGCGCTCATCGAGTCGGGCGACGACGCCGACGTCGTGATCCGCCCGCAGGAGGACGCGCAGGCGGGCCGCACGACGTGGATCCTGTCGCGCGGCAGCGGCGGGAACGGGGCGTTCGTCGCGAAGATGCGCATGACGCCGTCCCGGCCGCTCCCGGTGGACCAGCTCGGCGTGCACCCGGGCCGCGACTGGTTCACGGTGCTGTCGGGCACGGTGCGCCTGCAGCTGGGGGAGCGGACCATCCTCGTCGAGGAGGGCGACGCGGCCGAGTTCTCGACGATGGTGCCCCACGGGATGAGCGCGTACCGCGGGGTGGCGGAGATCCTGACGATCCTCGACCGCGACGGGCAGCGGGCGCATCTCCGGACCACGGGCCCGGGGCGCGGCGCGGCCGGCCCGCACGCGGATCCGGACGCGACGGAGGGCTAGCCCTCGGCCGGCGGCGTCTCCGGCAGCGGCTCGACCGGCACCTCGGGCTCCGGCGGAGCGGGCGGCGTCGTGGGCTCCGGGGCCGGCTCCTCCACGGGAGGCTCGGGGGAGGGCTCGGGCGACGGCGCGGGATCCACGGGCGTGGGCGTCGTCGGCTGGGGCTCCGGGTCCGGCGTCGGCACGGTGGGCGTGTCGGTCGCGGGCGGGTTCGTGGGCTGCGTCGGAGCGGGGTCGTTCCCGTTCCCGCCGTTCCCGCCGTTGCCGCCGTTGCCGCCGTTGCCGTTCCCGTTGCCGGGGTTCGCGGGCGTGCCCGGGTTCTGCGTCCCCGGCCGGGTGCCCGGGCGCGTCGGGATGTCGGGCGCCTTCGGGACGACCGGCAGGGCGATCCGCTCGGGTGCCGGCGCGGACAGCGTCAGGGTGACGGTCGCGCCGGGCTCGACGCGCGTGCCGGCGGCGGGATCCTGGCGGGCGACGATCCACACGTCCTGGCGGACGAGCGCGCTCCCCGCGGCGTCCGCGAAGGCGATGACGAAGCCGGACGCGGCGAGCGTGTCGCCCGCGTCTGCCCCGGTCATGCGCGTCACATCGACCATCTCGACCAGTCCGTCGGCCGAGATCGGGAGCGGGTTGGCGAGGTCCGTCGACTCCGGCACGGGGCGGGAGTCGGAGATCTCGATGGTGTCCGGGTCGGCGACGGTGTCCGCGGGCGTCTCGAGCGTGGAGGCGACCGCGCCGCCCGCGATGAGCACGAGGGCGAGGCCGGCCGCGACGCCGCCGGTGGCGCGGGTGCGGACGCCGGGGATCCAGGCGGAGCCCTGGCGGATCAACGGGATGAGACCCGCGACGAGGGCGACGACGCCGAGCGCGATGAGGAGGCCGGGGATCCCGGCGATGACGGCGGCGGCGACCACGAGCACCGCGGCGACCGCGAGCGCGGCCCACGGCCAGGTGCTGCGGCCGCGCAGGGCGGGGGCGGTCCA
>NZ_QWGT01000360.1 GCF_003576405.1 Clavibacter lycopersici | reverse complement strand
CTCGGCGACCGCCGCGGGGCGCACCGGACCGTCGACGCCCGCCACCGCGACCGCCGCGTACACGTCGCGGAGGCTCGCCGGCCGGGGCGTGCGCGCCGCGAAGAAGCGGCGGAGGCCGAGGTCCTCGGCGCGGTAGTGCAGGATCCCCACGGCCGGCTCCCCGTCGCGCCCCGCGCGCCCGACCTCCTGGTAGTACGCGTCCACCGACTCGGGCGGCGCCGCGTGGATCACGTAGCGCACGGTCGGCTTGTCGATGCCCATGCCGAACGCGCTCGTCGCGACCACCACGTCCACGTCGTCCTCGTGGAACGCCTGCTGCACGCGCTCGCGCTCGGCCGCCGGCAGACCCGCGTGGTACGCGTCGACGCGCAGGCCGGCCGCGCGGACCTCGTCGGCGTAGTCCTCGGCGTCCTTCCGCGTGGCGACGTAGACGAGGCCCGGCTGCGTCTGCTCGACCACGTGCGCGACGATCGCGCGCCGCTTCTCCGCCTCCTCCGTGTGCCGGCGCACCTCGAGCCGGATGTTCGGCCGGTCGAAGCCCGAGGACAGCACGAACGGGTCGCGCAGCCCCAGCCGCTCCTCGACCTCGGTGCGCACGGGCGTGGATCCGGTCGCCGTCATCGCGACGGTCGGCGGGTGCCCGAGCGCGTCGATCACGCCGCCGAGCCCCAGGTAGTCGGGCCGGAAGTCGTGGCCCCACGCCGCGACGCAGTGCGCCTCGTCGATCACCACGAGCGACACCCCGCGCGCCACCAGCCGCGCGACGACCTCGTCGCGCGCCAGCTGCTCGGGCGTGAGGAAGACGATCCGCGCGCCGGGCTCCTCCACGGTCGCCCACGCCTCCTCGAGCGCGGCACCGCGGATCGTGCTGTTGATCACGCGCGCGGGCGGCGCGGCGGGCGCGTCCTCGAGGTTCTGCACCTGGTCGGCCTGCAGCGCGATGAGCGGGGAGACGACGACGGTCAGGCCGTCGAGCAGCACGGTGGCGACCTGGTAGATGGCGGACTTGCCGTAGCCGGTGGGCATCACGACGAGGGCGTCGCGGCCGCGCACGAGCGGGCCGATGGTGCGCACCTGGCCGTCGTGCAGCTCGTCCCAGCCGAACGCCTCGCGGGCGACGCGGAGCGCGTCCTCGGGCTCCGGGCCCGGCGCGGGCTCCGGGACGATGGCCGGATCCTCGGCGGCGGGCCGCTCGTCGGCGGCGGGCCGCTCGTCGGCCGTGCGGTCGTGCGCGGTTCTGGTGGTGCTGCGGGAGGTGCGGGTCGTGCCCGCTGCTGTGCGGTTCTGCTTCACCTCCCCACTGAACGCCGCGGGCCGAGCAGTGACCAGGCGCGCGCATCCCCTCTCGGCGGACCGTCACCCTCGCAGGCGGCCGGGCGCGCCGCGGGCGGCGGGTCGCCTGCGGCGGGTCGCGACCGGCGCTCAGTCCGCGTCCACCCGGGGGAACGGATCCGCGTACCCGGCCCACGCCGCCGGCCCCGCCGCGAGCTCCTCGCCCGTGAGCACCGCCCGTCCGATCGCCCGCCGCAGCACGGCCGGCCGCAGCCCCACGCCGAAGAACGCGATCTCCGTCCCGTGCGGCGCGTGCTCCTGCCAGGGGTCGATCCCGGTCGGCTGCAGCGTCAGCATGGATCCCACGCTCGACCACCCGCCCACCTCGCCCGGCCTCGACGCCAGCGACACGAACCCCTTCGAGCGCAGCACGAGGCCCGCGCGATCGGGCCGCAGCTCCTCCTCCACGGACAGCGCGAGCCGCTCGGGGTGCAGCGGCCGCGGATCGCCGACGACGACGGATCCCACCGGCCCGTCGAGCCGGTCGACCTCCCCGTGCCGCGACGCGAAGCCGGCCGCGGTGACCTCGCGCATCCACCCCGCGGACGCCGCGAGCCCGGCCACGTCGCCCCAGCGCGGCAGCCGGT
>NZ_QWGT01000359.1 GCF_003576405.1 Clavibacter lycopersici | reverse complement strand
GCCCGCCAGCTCAGCGACGGCCTCGGCCAGCTGCGCACCGGCACGACCTCCGCCGCGACGGGCGCGGGCGACCTCGCGACCGGCGCGGACGCGCTGTCGTCCGGCGCGACCGAGCTCGGCACCGGCCTCACGCAGGGCGCGGAGCAGATCCCGTCGCTCGACGCGGACCAGGCGTCCCAGGCGTCGGGCGTCGTCGCGGATCCGGTCGGCCTCACGGTCGAGCGCGAGAACGAGATCGGCAGCCCGGGCGACGCGATCGCGGCGATCTTCGTGCCCATCGGCCTGTGGCTCGGCGCGTTCGCGACCTTCCTCGTGCTGCGCCCGGCCGCCCGCCGGCTGCTCGCGTCGTCGGCCGCGACCGGTCGCGTGATGGGACGCGTGCTCGCGCGCGCCGCCCTCATCGCGCTCGCCCAGGTCGTGCTGCTGGTGGCGCTCGTGCACGCGGCGCTCGGGCTGTCCCTCGCGCTGCTGCCGGCGACCCTCGGGTTCGCGGCCGTCACCGCGGCGGCCTTCACGGCGATCCACTACCTGCTCCGGCAGGCGTTCGGGCGCACGGGTCTCGTCGTGTCGCTGATCCTGCTGGCCGTGCAGGCCGCGGCGCTCGGCGGCGTGGTGCCGCTGCAGCTCGTGGCCGCGCCGTTCCAGGCGATCAGCCCGTTCCTGCCGCTCACCTACGCGGCGTCGGGCATGCAGGCGATCATCGCGGGCGGCGCCCCGGGCCTGGCGTGGGGATCGGCGGGCGTGCTCGCGGTGTTCCTGCTGCTGAGCCTCGCGGTGTCGTACCTCGTGACGCGGCGCTCGCGCCGGGCGCGGAGCCTCGGGCTCGTGCCGGGGGCCGCGCCGTCGTCGGTCGCCGTCGCGGTCTGACGCCTCGCGGCGACCGGGCCGCGACGGCCGGTCGCCGCGAGTCGGTGCCGTGGACAGCCGGCTCGCCGCCCCGCGCATCATCCCTATCCTTCTGAGAACGATTCTCAGAAAGCGGGCACCATGCGCATCCCCTCCCTCCTCGCCGTCGGCCTCGCGTCCCTCGGCCTCGTCGCGGGCTCCCTCGCGGCACCCGTCCACGCCGCTGAGGCGGCACCGCGAGCGCGCTGGCTGCTCGTCGCCGATCCGTCCGCGCACGCCGTCTCCGTCGCGGACGCCGCGACCGGGCGCATCACGGGCACCCTCCCGGACGCGGTGCTCGGCACGCACGCGGGCGTGATCCAGATGGGCCACGGCCGCGTCGCCTTCGTCGACGAGGCTGGGCCGCGGCTCGACGTGGTCGACATCACCTCGTCCGGCGTGCCGCGCATCGCGTCGGCCACCCCGATCCCCGCGGTCGCGGGCGCCTGGGCCCGCGCCGGCTGGATCGCGGACGACCCCGGGCACCGCTTCGTCGCGGTCGGCTCGGACATCGACGGATCCACCACTCAGCAGGTCACCGTGGTGGACACCCGCAAGCAGCTGGCGCGCACCGCGACCATCCGCACGAGCGAGGTGACCCTCGCCACGACCGGGGAGCGCGGCACGGAGGAGATGGAGACGTTCCTCGTCGGCTCGCCGCTGCGGCTCGTCGTGAGCGCGGGCGGCCGCTTCGACGCGTACGACGTGGGGGCGATCCTCCGCGGCGACACCGCGCCGACGCCCGTCGCGACGACCCCGCTCGGCGCGTATCCCCACGGTCCCGTGGCGGACGCGCGCGGCACCGTGATCGGCTCGACGCTGCACGACGGGATCGAGACCATGCCGCTCACGCGCGGCGGCTTCGGCGCCCCCGTCACGCGCGCCTACCCCGAGCCCGCCGTGCAGAGCTACCGGCCGCGCCTGGCGCCGGACGGCGAGACGGCCGTGGGGACGCAGACCGGCACGGGGCCCGGTGCGCCCACGCTGCTGACGTCGTCCTCGATGCACGGCGCGGGCGTCGCGAGCGTGGCCCTCGGGTCGGGCGCGTCGACG
>NZ_QWGT01000358.1 GCF_003576405.1 Clavibacter lycopersici | reverse complement strand
GACCCGAGGCGGCCAGCGCCAGGCACAGCGCGGCGGCGGCGATGCTGCCGGTGCCGCGGTGTGCGCGCATGGTCGGGTCCTCCGGGTCGGGACGGATGAAGAGGGAGCGGGTGCAGCGGGCGGCGCGCGTACGCGACGCCGGGCGACCGGGCCCCGGCGCGTGCCGGGGCCCGGTCGGGGCGATCAGCGCTGGACGCCGTCGCGCTGGATCGCGGCTGCGGTGAACGTCAGCGAGGCGGCCGCGTTCTCGTAGTCGTTGTCCGCGGTGTCCGGCAGCTGCAGGACCATCAGGGTGTTGAGCTCCACGTCGGCGGTGTCGCTCGGGAAGGTGCCGTCGGCCGTCGGCGTGACGCCGAAGTTCGCGGGCGTGAGCGTGGTGGAGTTGCCCGCGCCGGTGATGGAGGCGAGGGTGCCCGCACCGGTCGGCTGGACGGTGCCCGAGCAGGTGTACGCGCCCACCGGGTCGGTCGTCGAGGTCCACTCGCCGCCGACGCAGGTCTGCAGCGAGTAGGTGAGGCCGTCGGCCCCGGTGACGATGGACTCGCCGTCACCCGCCAGCGCCGGGTCGTTCGTGCCGGCGGTCTCCGCCGTCACGGCGTAGGACAGCTGGACGGACTCGACGAGGTCGCCGTCGTTGGTGGCGTCGGGCAGCTCGATCAGGATCGGGCGCTGCACGGTGTCCCCGGGCGCGATGTCCGAGACCGTGTAGTCGCCCGTGGCGACGATGTCGAGCTGACCCGCGTCGGCCTGGAGGGTCGCCGTGTCGGAGTCGGTGAAGATGGCGAACGCCCCGCCGGTGACGATGGCGCCGACGGCGACGACCGCGCCGGTGGCGACGATCTTGTTCCAGGGGCGACGACGCTGGGGTGCCTGGGTGGTGCTCATGGTGGTTCCTCTCGATGGGTGACGCGGTGCGCGGTCTACGCGGGTGGTGCTGGTGCTGTTCCTGCTGGTGCGGTGATGGTCGTGATCGTGGGGACGTGTCGCCGCATCCGGGGGCGGATGCGGCCTGGGGGGTCGCAGGGCGGGCATCAGCAGCCCACCGCGGAGACGGCCGCCGGCTGGGCGACGGCGGACGAGGGCGCGCTCGCGACGCCGACCCAGCGGTGCAGGTCGGGCCGGATGCGCCACTGGTAGGAGCGGGACTCGCCCAGCCGGTCGTCCGAGAACGACGTGGCGGTGCCGGCGAGGCGGGCGACCGTGATCCAGGCGCCGGGCGTCGCGCCCGCGAGGCGCCGCTCGACGAGCTGGTCGGTGGCGCCCGGGACCTGCGCCCAGGACACCGCCGTGACCGGTCGGCCGGCGACGCAGCTCGCGGTCGCGGCGGTGACGGTCGTCGTGCTCGTCCAGGTGCCCGTGGAGGCGCCGAGGCTCGCGTCGTCCCGGTGCGTGAAGCCGCGGGGCGCGAGCGGCGCGGGATCCAGGAACACGGTGATGGTCGACGTCGCGGCGATCCCGGTGCCGGGCGTGGCCGGCCGGTCGGTGATCGCGTACGCCACGACGGTGGATCCCGGCGTCCCCGCGGCCGGCGGCCGGTACGTGCAGAGCGCGGCCGTGCAGCTGAACGACCCGGGCAGCCCGGCGGGCGGCGTGGCACCCGTGATGGCGAGGGCGTCGCCGTCCACGTCGGTGTCGTTGGCGAGCGGATCGACGGTCACGTCCGGCCCGCCGACCGTCGCGACGATCCGGTCGGCCCGCGCGACGGCGGGGCGGTTGACGGGCGTGACGGTGATCGTGACCCGCACGTTCCACGTGCCCGCGCCGCTCTGGAGCGCGTAGTCGAAGACGTCGACCCCGGTGAACCCGGCGGCGGACCGGTACGTGCACCGCCCGCGGTCCGTGCCGCTCGCCACGCAGGTCGCGCTGCCGGAGGTCGGCGACGCGGGCACGGGGCCCACCGCGCCGCCCACGAGCGTGGGCGTCGCGGAGAGCTGGGCG
>NZ_QWGT01000357.1 GCF_003576405.1 Clavibacter lycopersici | reverse complement strand
CCGCGCGGAGCTCGAGTCGGCGGGCGCGCTCCTGGTGACGACGCGCGAGCGGCACGGCGCGCGCGGGTTCGGCCGCCTCCGGCCCGAGGAGGTCGCGGGGCTCGCCGAGGGTGCCGGGGTGGCGCTCGTGTGCGGATCCACCGCGTTCGCGGGCGGGGCCACGCGCCTGCTGCTCGACGCCGGGGTCGGCCGCGACGCGATCCGCATCGAGCAGTTCGGGCCGTCGGGGGAGTGACGGCCGCGCTCCCGTCGGGCCACACTGGGGCGGACGGCGACGGAGCCGCAGGGAGCGGGTGCCGCGTGGAGCGATCGGTGGTGCTGCTGCGCGGGATCAACGTCGGGCGGGCCAAGCAGGTGCCCATGGCGCAGCTGACCGCCGCGCTCGAGGGGCTCGGGTACCGCGCGGTCCGGACGCACCTGCGGAGCGGCAACGCGGTCGTCGACCACGAGCGGCCCAGCGGCCGCGGTGCCGCGGTGGCGATCGAGGACGCGGTCCGGCTCGCCACGGGCGTGACCGCCGACGTCCACCTCGTGCCGGCGGACGACTTCCGGCGCATCGCGGCCGGGATCCCGTTCGGCGACGTCGCGGACGACCCCTCCCGCCTCCTCGTCTCCTTCCTGGACCGTCCGCAGGACCCGCTGCCCGAACCGCCGCCCGCGGACGCGATCGCGCCCGACCTCGTCGCGGTCGGGCGCGACGCCGTGTACTCCTGGCACCCCGACGGCGTGTCGGCGTCGCGCGTGCCCCCGGCGTTCTGGCGCGGCCTCGGGTCATCCGTCACGGCCAGGAACGCCCGCACCGTCGCCGCCCTCGTCGCCCTCCTCGACGCCTGACTAACCGGGCCGCGGGCGCGTCCCCCGCTCGGGGGTGGCCCCCAGCGAGCCGTCACGCCCCCGATCCGGTCCGAGGGCGCGGGGGCCTCCTCACGGTGCTGCCGGGGGGATAGGTTCGTGGACGTGAGCAGATTCGCGGACCGCTGGAAGTCCCACATCCTGGAGACGTTCTCCGCGGACTCCGAGGGGCGACCCCAGTGGATCCAGGACCTGGAGAAGGGCGAGGACGAGGGCTGGTTCGGCCCCGGCTCCGCGGTCTGGGCGATCCACGGCGGCATGCCGACGCTCGTGGCGGGGATCCGCGCCCTCCTCATGCAGACCCTGCACCCGGGCGCCATGGCGGGCGTCCACGACTGGTCGCGCTACCGCGAGGACCCGCTCGGCCGCCTCGCCGGCACCGTGCGATGGGTCATCACCACCTCGTTCGGCGACCGGGACACCGCCGTCGACGTCAGCCGGCGCGTCCGCGGCTACCACCGCAAGGTGCAGGGCACGTTCGTCGACGGCCACGGCGTGGAGCGCCCGTACAGCGCCAACGACCCCGACCTCCTCTCCTGGGTGCACATCGTCTTCACCGACGCGTTCCTCAGCACCCACACGCAGTGGGGGCCGCCGATCCCGGGCGGGCCCGACCGGTACGTCGCCGAGTGGGCCAAGGCGGGCGAGCTCATGGGCGTCGAGGCGCCGCCGCGCTCGCACGCCGAGCTGCACGCGCAGATCGACGCGTTCCACGACCAGGGCCTGCTCCGCGCCGACGAGCGCACCCGCGAGACGATCTCGTTCCTGCGCGAGCCGCCGCTGCGGGCCTCCATGCTCCCGGCCTACCGCGTGCTCTTCGCGGGAGCCGTCGCCTCGCTCGAGCCGCGCTACCGGGAGCTGCTCGGGCTCGACCGGGCGTCGTTCGGGCCCTTCCCGCTGCCCGCGCTCGCGTCGACCCGCGTGATGCTCGGCGTCGCCGGGCGCGTCATGGGCGACCAGTCCACGAGCCACGAGGCGGCGCTCAAGCGCATCGCGCGGCTGCAGGAGCACGGGGCGCCCGGGGACGCGTCGCCCGGGGCAGCCGCGGATCCGCATCCCGGTCGCGGCGACGACGTCGGCGACCGCGCCCGGC
>NZ_QWGT01000356.1 GCF_003576405.1 Clavibacter lycopersici | reverse complement strand
GCAGGGCTCGTCACCGGGATCCTCCCGTCGCCCGCGGGCGGCGCGTCGGCCGACCCCGCGTCGTGCACCGTCGACGCGCTCACGGGCGGCTGGTCGACCGGGACGCTGCACCTCTCGGCCGCCGAGGTCGACGGCGACGCGGGCGCGAGCGTCCTCGACGTGCGCGGCGACGTGCCCGCGCCGACCGCGAGCACCATGAAGGTCCTCACCGCGGCGGCCGCCGTCGATGCGCTCGGCCCGGACCGCCGGATCGCCACGCGGGTCGTGCAGGGCGCGCGCGCCGACACGGTCGTCCTCGTCGGCGGCGGCGATCCCACGCTCAGCCGCCTCCCGACCGGCACCGACGGCGTATACCCGGACGCGCCCCACCTCGACGACCTCGCGCGCCAGGTGCTCGACGCCCGCCGCGTCGATCCCGACCTCGCGGGCGTCCCCATCCGGCGGCTCCAGGTCGACAGCGGCCTGTTCACGGGACCCGCGTGGCTGCCCGAGTGGCCGCTCGAGGCGAGGCGCGGCGGATCCATGTCGAACATCACGGCGCTCATGGTCGACGGCGACCGCGACGACCCGGCCGAGCCCTACTCGCGCCGCGGCGAGGCGGCCGTCGCCCGCGCCGCCGACGCATTCGCGGCGCTCCTCGGCGACGACGTGGCGGCCGACGGTCCGCTCGTGACCGCGGCGCCCGGATCCGCCGTGCTCGGCACCGTGGAGTCCGCGCCCGTCCGCGACCTGGTCGGCTACATGCTCACCCACTCCGACGACACGCTCGCGGAGACCCTCGCCCGCCTGGTCGCGATCGAGACGGGATCGGGCAGCGCCGCCGCCGACATCCAGCGCGGCACGCCCGCCGCCCTCGCCGGCCTCGACCTGCCGACGGACGGGGTCGTCCTCGTCGACGGCTCCGGCCTGTCGGACGCGAACCGCGTCCCCGCGGCGCTCCTCACCCGGCTCATGGTGCGGATCGCGGAGCACCGCGGCGACCTCGCGATCGTCGACGCCGGCCTCGCCGTCGCCGGGCGCACGGGCACGCTCGCGGAGGGCGGCCGGTTCACGGGCGAGGCGGACGCGGCGGCCGGCCGGATCCGCGGGAAGACCGGCACGCTCGACCGGATGCACGGGCTCACCGGCATCGCGGACGCGGAGGACGGCACGGAGGTCGCCTTCACGATCTGGGCGGAGGACGTGGACCCGTCCGTCCCGGCGGAGTCCGCCCGCGCCGAGATCGACGCGCTGGCCACCGAGCTGCACCGCTGCGGGGGCGCCCTCGGCGGGTGACGCGCCCGGCCCGGCGCCTACGCCCCCGACCGCTCCACGAGCCGGTGGTCGTGCGCGTACACGACGAGCTGCACGCGGTCCCGGAGCGCGAGCTTCGCCAGGATGCTGCTGACGTGCGTCTTCACGGTCGACTCGCTGACGAACTCCCGCGCCGCGACCTCCGCGTTCGAGAGGCCGCGCGCGACGTGCCCGAAGACGTCCTTCTCGCGCGCGCTCAGCGACCGGTACTCGGGCGGCGCCGGGGGAGCGGGAGCCGCGGTCGCGTCGGAGGTGAACAGCTGCGTGAGCTCGTCCGGCGCGAGCACGGCGCTGCCCGCGTGCACCGCGCGGATCGCCGCGGCGAGGAACGCGGGCGTCGCGTCCTTGAGGAGGAAGCCGCTCGCGCCGCCGCGGATGGCGGTGGCCGACGCGCGGTCCAGCGCGAACGTCGTCAGCACGATCACGCGCGGCGGCGCGTCGCGCGTGCCGTCGAAGAGGGCGCGCACGGTCTCGAGGCCGTCCATCACGGGCATGCGCATGTCGAGGAGCACTACGTCGGGACGCACCTCGTCGATCACGGCGAGGCCCTCCCGCCCGTCGCCGGCCTCGCCGACGACCTCGAGGTCGGGCTGGGCGTCGAGGGCGACGCGCACGCCGCCGCGGAACAGCTCCTGGTCGTCGACGAGCACGATGCGGATCACGGGCGGCCTCCCGGCACGAGGGTGGGGCGCGCGCCCGAC
>NZ_QWGT01000355.1 GCF_003576405.1 Clavibacter lycopersici | reverse complement strand
GGGCGGTCAGGGCGGCGTGACGGGCTGACCGCCATCGCGGGCGACGCCGCGACGCCCCGCGCGGCGGAGGCACAGGACCGCGCCGACCGCGCACACGACGGCCACGAGGATCGCGCCGGGCCAGCCGAGGGCGGGCGCGACAGTGCACCCGCCGGGGACGGCGACGTGGTCGACGCACTCGCCCGACCAGACGCCGATCGCGAGCGCCCCGACGACGAGCAGCGCCACCGCGGCGGCGCTCCACCGGGCGCGCGACGCGGCCGTCATCCCCGGGCCCCGCCCCCACGCGCGGCCCGGCGCTCGGCGCGGTCGGCCAGGAGGAAGCAGACGGCGCCGAGGCCGAACAGGGCGGCGACGACCCAGCTCGCGCCCGCGCTCGCGTCGACGGCGGCGCGCACCGCGTTCGCGACGGCGATGACCGCGAACACGACGGCGAGGATGAGCGTGTTCCGGCGCCGGCGCTTCGGCGCGGGCCCCGGTGTCGGGGTGGTCATGCGATCCAGCGTAGGCGGGGGCGCGCTCGACCGGCCTAGCCGGCGAGCCCGCGCAGCAGCCGCGGGAGGTCGCGCATGTCGTCGAAGACGATCGCGCCCGCGTCCCGCAGACGGTCGGCCGGGGTGAGCCCGCCCGCGTAGCCGAGCGCACGCATGCCCGCCGCGAGCGCGCCCTGCACGCCGTAGGGGCTGTCCTCCACGACGACGCAGCGCTCCGGATCCGCACCCATCCGCGAGGCCGCGAGCAGGAACAGGTCGGGCGCTGGCTTGCCGTGCTCCACCTCGGTGGCGCTGGAGATGCGGCCGTCGAGGCGCGGCAGCAGCCCGGTCAGGCCGAGGTTCGCCCGGATCTTCGGGTGCCCGCCGCTCGAGGCCACGCACGTCGGCAGGGTGATGGCGTCGAGCGCCTCCTCGATCCCGTCGACCGGACGCAGGTGCGCCGCGAACGCGTCCGTGTAGAGGTGCGCGTACGGCGCGTCCCAGTCGTCGGCGAGGTGCAGGCCGAGGTGCGCCGCGACCTCGGCGGTGAAGGTGGCGTGCGACTTCCCGACGAACCGCTCGACGATCTCCTCGGTCGTGAGGTGCCAGCCGAGCTCGGCCAGGATCCGCCTGTCGACCTCCACGGCGAGCACCTCGCTGTCGACGAGCACGCCGTCGCAGTCGAGGATCACGAGGTCGATCGGAGCGCTCACGCCGTGGTGCGCTCCGCGTCGGCGGCGGCCTCGCGGGCGACGCCCGACGGATCCACCAGCACCCGCGCGAAGGCCAGCTCGGCCGCGCCGATCATGAGCCGGTCGGGGCCGAGGGCCGCGCGGCGGATGCGGAGCGCCTCGCGCGCGCCGGGGAGCGCCTGGGCGGTCGCGCGGGCGAGGATCCGGTCGGGATCCGCCGCGTGCAGCGACCCGAGGAACCCGCCGAGCACCACGAGCGACGGGTTGAAGATGTTGACGACGTTGCGGAGCGCGATCGCCAGGTTGTCGATCTGCCGCTCGACCTCCGCGGTGATCGCGGGATCGCCCGCCTCGAGCGCCGCCGCCAGCACATCGCCCAGCTCGTCGGCGCGGGCGCGCGGCAGGCCGGTGACCTCGAGCAGCGCGTCCTGCCCCACGGTCGTCTCGAGGCAGCCGACCGCGCCGCAGTGGCAGAGCTCGCCCGCGGAGTCGACGAGCGTGTGGCCGAGCTCGCCCCCGTAGCCCTCGGCGCCGCCGAACGGGCGCCGGCCGATGAGCACGCCGCCGCCGACGCCGGACGCGCCGCCGTTGAGGTAGACGAGGTCGTCGACGTCGCGGCCGGATCCGAACCGCCCCTCCGCGACGGCCGCGAGGCTCGCGTCGTTTGCGGCGAGCGCGGGGAGCCCTGTGGCCTCGGCGAGGAGCGCGGCGAAGGGCTCGTCGACCCAGCCGAGGTGCGGCGCGAGGCGCACGAGGCCGCCGTCGAAGCGGACGAGGCCGGGGACCGCGACGCCGATGCCGAGGACGCGCGCGTCGGGCCGGGTGGCGCGGAGGTCGGCGCGGATCCCGGAGATGATCGCGGCGGCGAG
>NZ_QWGT01000354.1 GCF_003576405.1 Clavibacter lycopersici | reverse complement strand
AGCAGCGCGGGCCACGGCGCCGCGTAGGCGCTCCCGCAGCCGACCGGCACGACGCGGGCACGCTCGCATCCGCGCGGCGCCGGGACGGGGGCCAGCGCGAGCGGGCGCACGTGGGGTCCTTCCCCGAGCGCGGCCAGGCACACCGCGCAGACGGCGCGGTCCGCCGCCCCGCATCCGGCGCAGCTCACCGGGGCCACCACCGCGAGCGCGTCGAGCAGGGCGGAGCGGACGGCCGGGGGGACGCGGGACGACGGGGTGGAGGCGGGCGACGGCAGGGGGATCACGCGCGGAGGGTCGCATGATCCCGAGCCGCTGCGGGGCCGGGCGACGGATCCGTGGATGGCCTCAGCGCTTGGTCGCCACGAAGGAGACGCCGGTGGCCGTCTGCTGCCACGTGCTGCCGCGGGGCGTGAGCAGGGCGCCCGTGCTCGTGAGGACCCGCAGGCCGCTCTCGTCGTTGGCGCCGGTGATCGAGACGCCGTCCGCCGCGGATCCCATGACCTTCGACGGACCGCCCACCTGGTGCACCTCGACCTGGCGCTCGCCGTCGGGCGCGAGGGTCAGGGTGGCGACGTCGAGCTCGTCGACCCACGTCGCGTCCAGCGGGGTGCCGGGGGACGCCAGGAGCTCGAGCGGGGTCGTCGTCAGGGACGTCGGGACGCCGCCGTCGCGCACGATCGACGCCACGAGCAGCTGCGGACCGGCGCCCGTCTCGAGCTGGACCAGCACGCGGGCGCCGTCGCGGGCGACCTCGAGCGAGACGACGCGGCCGGTGGCGGTCCAGCTGACGGCGACGGGGTGGCCGACGCCGTCCGGTCCCCAGGCGACGAGGCCGCGCGGATCCGACGCGGGCGTCGACCACACGTAGCCCTCCGCGTCGAGCGACGGTGCGACGAGGCCCGGGCGCGTGTCGAGGAGGACCGCGTCGCGCTCGCCGTCGCCCACCGACCACACGCCGGACGCGTTCCGCACCGCGGCCAGCGTGCCGTCCGCGCTGAGCGTCGCCGCGTCGGCCCCGAGCGCCGCCACGCGCGTGCCGAGGGTCCCGAGCGGGGCGACCTCTCCCCCGCCGAGGTAGCCGAACGCGCCCTGCGCGAGCACCAGCGGGCGCGACTCCGCCTGCGGGTCCTTGACCGGGGCGCGCCCGCCGAGGTCGGCCACGGTGAGGGGCGTGCCGTCGACGAGCATCTGCACGTCGAGCACGGACGGGATGTTGGACAGGCTCTGCCGCAGCTGCAGCTTCATCCGCTGCTGCGTGACGCCGTCGGCCGCGCGCGCCTCCGTGGAGAGGTCCACCTGCGGGGTGCCGCCCGCGGTCGTGACGGCCGACGACGCCAGGCGCGTGCCCTCCGGGAAGGCCGTGACGACCGCGGGCTGCGACAGCCACGGCGACGGGCCCTGCAGGAGGGACTTGACGATGCGCGTGCTGACGCTCTGGGACGCGCGCGTGACGAAGAAGCGGAGGTCCGGCACGAGGAACGAGAATGTCGGGTCGAAGAAGTACAGGGCGTGCGCGCTGAAGATCTCGCGGAAGTAGGTGGAGCGCAGCGCGATGCCGTCCGGTGCCTTCGCGATGCGCCACTCGCCGCGCTCCTGCACGAGCTGGAAGGACAGGCGCGTCTCCTGGTCGCTGCCGACCTCGCGGTAGTGGCCCTGCCCGTCGACCGTGGCGATGGTCGTGACGGAGAAGCTGTACGTGCCGTCGACCTCCTCCGAGGTGGCGGCCTGGCCCTCCCAGACGACGACGCTCGCGAACGGATCCCAGCGCGACGCGAAGTCGGACGAGAGGAACTGGCGCGCGACGCCGTACTGGTCGGCGGAGCTCGTGGCGGCATCGACGAACCCGGCGATGACGTCATCCGGGCCGTCGCCGGCCTGCGGGCCGTCGGGCTGGTAGCTGACGCCCGACTCGTCCGTGACGGTGGCGGGATCGCCCTCGGAGACGGGACCGCCGGACGGGATGGAGACGCAGCCGGAGAGGAGGACGGCGCAGGCGGCGGCGAGCGCGACGGCGGCCCCGCGGACGGAGCGACGCGGCGCGCGGCCCGCGCGGGG
>NZ_QWGT01000353.1 GCF_003576405.1 Clavibacter lycopersici | reverse complement strand
GCGGTCACGTAGAGGCCGGCCTCCACGACGCTGTCGTCGCCGATGGAGATGCCGACGCCCGAGTTCGCGCCGAGGAGCGCCCGCTCGCCGATGACGACTCTCTGCGTGCCGCCACCGGAGAGGGTGCCCATGATGGACGCGCCGCCGCCGATGTCCGAGCCGTCACCGACGACGACGCCCTGCGTGATGCGCCCCTCGACCATGGATGCGCCGAGCGTGCCCGCGTTGAAGTTGACGAAGCCCTCGTGCATCACGGTGGTGCCGGGCGCGAGGTGCGCGCCGAGGCGGACGCGCGAGGCGTCGGCGATGCGCACGCGGTCGGGCGTGACGTAGTCGAGCAGCCGCGGGAACTTGTCCACGCCGTGCGCGGCGATGCCCGCCCGCTGGAGCGACGGCCGGAGCCGGTCGAAGTCGTCGGGGTGCACGGGCCCGGCGTTGGTCCACACGACGATGGGGAGGTGGCCGAAGATCCCGTCGAGCGAGATCGTGTTCGGCGCCACGAGCAGGTGGCTGAGCAGGTGCAGGCGGAGGTACGCGTCGGGCGTCGAGGCGGGCGGCGTCTGCAGGTCGATCTCGACGGTCACGATGTCGACCGTCACGCCGCGGCGCGGGTCGGCGACCGCGAGCTCCTCGATCCAGGCCGGCGCGATCCAGCGGTCGCGGCCCGCGGGCAGGGACCCGAGCTCGGGCGCCGGGAACCAGGTGTCGAGCACGGTGCCGTCGGAGGCGACGGTCGCGAGCCCGTACCCCCAGGCGGATCCGGAGGCGGGAGCGGGGGCGGGCGCGGCGGACGAGGGCGAAGCGGGGGAGGCCATGCCGCCAGCGTACCGATCGGCGGCGGCCGTCCCGGGTCCTCCCCAGGACCGCGTCCCGCCCCCGACCTAGGATGATCCGCATGCCGACCGAGACGCCTCCCGTGCCCGAGCTCGACCTCACCGCCGGGAGCGTGGAGGTCACCCGCGCCATCTGCGACATCGAGTCCGTGTCGGGTGACGAGGCGACGCTCGCGGACGCCATCGAGCGGGCGCTCGCCGGGTGCGCGCACCTCGAGCTGGTGCGCGACGGCGACGCGGTCGTCGCGCGCACGCACCTCGGCCGCGACCGCCGGGTGGTCATCGCGGGCCACATCGACACCGTGCCGCTCAACCGCAACCTGCCCACGCGCACCGAGCACGATGGCGGCGTCGAGTACCTCTGGGGCCGCGGCACGGTCGACATGAAGGCGGGCGTCGCGGTGCAGCTCGTGCTCGCGGCCGAGCTCGTGGATCCCGCCTACGACATCACCTGGATCTGGTACGACCACGAGGAGGTCTCCGACAGCCTCAACGGCCTCGGCCGCCTCGCGCGCACGCGCCCGGAGCTGCTCGAGGGCGACTTCGCGATCCTCGGCGAGCCGACGCGGGCGGAGATCGAGGGCGGCTGCAACGGCAACCTGCGCGTCGAGGTCCGGGCGTTCGGCAAGCGCTCGCACTCGGCCCGTTCGTGGGTGGGCGAGAACGCCATCCACCGCATCGCGCCCGTGCTCGACGTGCTCGCCGCCTACGAGGCGCGCGAGGTCGAGGTCGACGGGCTCGTCTACCGCGAGGGCCTCAACGCCGTCGGCGTCTCGGGCGGCATCGCCGGCAACGTGATCCCCGACGAGGCCATGGTGCACGTCAACTACCGCTTCGCGCCCAGCCGATCCGGCGCCGAGGCCGTCGAGCACGTCACGAGCCTCTTCCCCGGCTTCGAGGTCACGGTCGTCGACCTCGCCGAGGGCGCGCGTCCCGGGCTCGACGCCGAGATCGCGCAGCCGTTCCTCGCGGCGGTCGGCGGCGAGGCCCGCCCCAAGTACGGCTGGACCGACGTCGCCCGCTTCAGCGCGCTCGGGATCCCCGCCGTCAACTACGGCCCCGGGGATCCGCTCCTCGCGCACCACGACGACGAACGCGTGGACGTCGCCCAGATCACGTCGTGCGAGCGCGGCCTGCGGGCGTGGCTGACCGCGCGCTGATCCGGGCGGCCGCGCAGCCCGGGGAGGCGACGGCGTCGGAGGGCGAGCCCCGGGCCGCCGGCG
>NZ_QWGT01000352.1 GCF_003576405.1 Clavibacter lycopersici | reverse complement strand
CTCCGGTGCCGGGCGGCAGGGGGGCGGCGGCCCGGGATGCGGGCGATGCGGCGGCCCCGCGCGGGCGGCCCGCGGCGGTGGCGGGTGGTGCGTCCTGGATGCTGGTCATGGATCCGTCCCCTTCGATCGGTCTGTTGTTCCAGCCTGCGACCCGCCAGGATGGGGTTCGGGGATCCATCGGCGTGAAGATGCGCCGATGTTCACGGAGAGGTGAATGCATGGACCAGCTCGTCATCGGTCGGCGCATCCGGCACGCGCGGAAGGGCGCGGGGCTCACGCTGCAGGCGCTCGGGGAGCGGGCGGGGATCCTGCCGAGCCAGCTGAGCATGATCGAGAACGGCCGGCGCGAGACGCGGCTGTCGACCCTCGGTCGGATCGCCGGTGCGCTCGGCGTGGACGTCACGCACCTGCTCGCCGCGGACGCGCCGGACGCGCGGTCGGCGCTGGAGATCGAGCTCGACCGGGCCCAGCGCTCGTCGCTCTACGGCTCGCTCGGGCTGCCCGCCGTGCCCGCGAGCCGCGCGCTCCCGCAGGAGACGCTCGAGGCGCTCGTCGGGCTGCACCGCGAGCTGGCGCGGCGCGAGCGCGAGTCCATCGCGACGCCCGAGGAGGCCAGGCGGGCCAACACGGAGCAGCGCCTCATGATGCGCGAGCGCGACAACCACATCCCCGGGATCGAGGAGCTGGCCGAGCGGATGCTCGCCGACGTCGGCCACCGGAGCGGCGCGCTCTCGCATCGCAGCGTCAGCCGCATGGCCGAGGGCCTCGGCTTCGAGCTCATCTACGTCGACGACCTCCCGCGGTCCACCCGCTCGGTCACCGATCTCGGGGAGGGGCGGATCTACCTGCCGCCTGCGTCCATCCCCGGTGGCCACGGGCTCCGGTCGATGGCGCTGCAGGCGATGGCGCACCGCGTGCTCGGGCACGAGGAGCCCGCGAGCTACGCCGACTTCCTGCGGCAGCGGCTCGAGATCAACTACTTCGCGGCCGCGTGCCTCATGCCTCTGACGCAGTCGGTCGAGTTCCTCGCCGAGGCCAAGGGACGGCGCGACCTCGCGGTGGAGGACTTCCGTGACGCGTTCGGCGTGACGCACGAGGCCGCGGCGCTCCGGCTGACGAACATCAGCACCACGCACCTCGGCCTCCGCGTGCACTTCCTGCGCGTCGGCGGCGACGGCGCCGTCTACAAGGCGTACGAGAACGACGGCCTGCCGCTCCCCGTCGACGTGACGGGCGCGGTCGAGGGCCAGCCGGTGTGCCGGGAGTGGGCGGCGCGCGGCGCGTTCGACCGCACCAACCGGACGACCGAGTTCCACCAGTACACGGACACGCCCGCGGGCACGTTCTGGTGCTCCACGCAGACGGGATCCACCGCGGAGGGCGAGTACTCGATCACGTTCGGCGTGCCGTTCGCGCACGCGAAGTGGTTCCGGGGGCGGGAGACGACGGCGAGGAGCGTGTCGCGGTGCCCGGACGAGTCGTGCTGCCGGCGGGCGGATCCCGAGGACGCCGGCCGCTGGCGCGACCGCGCGTGGCCGAGCGCGCGGCTGCACGCGCACATCCTCGCGCCGCTGCCGCGCGGGGCGTTCCCCGGGGTGGACGACCGCGAGCTGTACGCCTTCCTCGACCGGCACGCGGGGGCGTGACGCGGGGCACGCCTAGCGGGTCGCGGCGTCCGGATCCAGCCGCGGGACGGCGGCGACGAGCGCCCGGGTCACGGGGTGCGTGGGGCGCGTGAGCACGTCGCCCGCGGATCCGCTCTCCACGACGCGGCCCTCGCTCAGCACCAGCACGTCGTCGCTCATGTGCGCGACGACGCCGAGGTCGTGGGAGATGAGGAGGAGGCCGAGGCCCAGCCGGCGCTGCAGCTCGTCGAGGAGGTCGAGCACCTGCGCCTGCACGGCGATGTCGAGGGCGGAGACGGGCTCGTCGCAGATGAGGACGTCGGGTCGGGCGGCGAGGGCGCGCGCGATGGCGACGCGCTGGCGCTGGCCGCCGGACAGCCGGCCGGGTCGGCGGCGGAGGAGCGCGGGATCGAGGCCGACCTGCGCGAGGAG
>NZ_QWGT01000351.1 GCF_003576405.1 Clavibacter lycopersici | reverse complement strand
GTTGCCCCACACGGCCTGCGCGCTCGGGACGCCGCGGCGCATGTCCGCCTCGTCCATGACGTCGTCGTGGTACAGCGAGGCGAGGTGCGTGATCTCGATGGCGACGGCCGCGTCCACCACCTGCTGCGTGTTCCCCTCGCCGAGCTGGGCGATGAGGAGCGCGAGCATCGGGCGCACGCGCTTGCCGCCCGCGTCGAGCAGGTAGCGGGTGGTGACGTCGGCCACGTCGTCGGCGAAGCGGACCTCGCGGAGCAGCTGCTCCTCGACGAGCGCGAGGCCGTCGTCGATGCTGCGCGCCATGCGGCGGTCGCCTGAGGACGAGAAGAGGCGGTCGGTGATGCTCGCCTGCGCGGTGACGGAGGCGCCACGGCGGGCGAGCGGGATGCTCGGACTCATGTTCGGCGTCCTTGTCTGTGGGGGTTCACGCGCGGTCAGGACGCGGCGGGACGGGGAGCGGCGTGGCGGCCGGCGGGCTTGACGCCGCGGTGCAGCGCCACGATCCCCGCAGTGAGGTTACGGTGCTCGACCGACGCGAATCCAGCCTCGCGGAGCCACGAGCTCAGAGTCTCCTGGTCGGGCCAGGCCTGGATCGACTCGTTGAGGTACTCGTACGCGCTGGCGTTGGAGCTCACGAGCTTCACGAGCGACGGAGCGACGGCCTTCATGTAGAGGTCGTAGCCGCGGCGCACCAGCGGCACGGGCGGCGTGCTGAACTCGCAGATGACGATGCGGCCGCCGGGCTTGAGCACGCGGAGCAGCTCGTCGAGGCCCTTCCGCGGCTCGACCACGTTGCGGAGGCCGAAGGAGATGGTGACGGCGTCGAACGAGTCGTCGTCGAACGGCAGGTCGGTGGCGTCGGCGTGCACGAACTCGATGCGCGGGTTCCCGGCGTGACGGCGGCGGCCGACCTCGAGCATGCCCTCGGAGAAGTCGGCGGCGACCACGTGGGCGCCCGACGCGGCGAGCGCGGCGCTCGAGGTGCCCGTGCCCGCGGCGAGGTCGAGGATCCGCTCCCCGGCGACCGGGGCGACCGCGCGCGTCGTGGCGACGCGCCACAGCTGGTCGTTCCCCACGGAGAGGAGGGTGTTCGTGCGGTCGTAGGCGCTCGAGACCTCGTCGAACATGGCCGACACCTGGCCGGGCTTCTTGCTGAGGTCTGCTCGCATCACGTCCTCAGTCTATTCGGGCGCGCTGGGCACGCGATGGGCGGCGGCCGGATGCCCAGGGGCCGATCAGAGGACGGGGGCGGCGGGGGTCGACGGCGCCCGCTCGGGAGGTCGGCGGGCGCCCGGGGAGGCCCGGATCCCCGGCGGTAGGGTGGCATCCGTGACCGCATCCCGCGTCCGAGCGCTCCTCGTCGACACCACCCCCGTCGACTCCATCGCCCGGCTCGTCCCCCTCCTCGACGCCCGGCACCCGCTCCTGTGGCTGCGGCACGGATCCGGGATGGGCGGCATCGGCGAGGCGCTCCGGCTCGAGTTCACGGGGCCCGACCGCGTGCGCGACGCCGCCGCCGCGTGGCGCGAGGTCGCCGCCGCGGCGTCCGTCACGGATCCGCTCGGGATCCCCGGCACCGGCCTCATCGCGTTCGGCGCCTTCGCCTTCGCCGACGACTCGGCGGCCGCGAGCGTGCTCGTCGTGCCGCGCGTCGTGGTCGGCCGGCGCGACGGGGTGTCGTGGGTGACGCGGATCCGCCTGGCCGACCGGGAGGACGGCGACGTCGCCTCCCCGCTCGACGCGCTGGCCGCGGGATCCATCCCCGTGCCCGAGCGCTCCGGCGCCGAGTACCGCCTGCACCTGCGCCCCGGATCCATGGGCCCCGACGACTACGAGGCCGCCGTCGCGCGCGCCGTCGCCGCCATCGACGCGGGCGACCTGCAGAAGGTCGTGCTCGCGCGCGACCTCGTCGGCCGCCTCCCCCTCGGCGGCGACCTGCGCCTCGCCCTCAGCCGCTTCGCGCTCGGCTACCCGGACTGCTGGACCTACGCGGTCGACGGCCTCATCGGCGCGAGCCCCGAGACGCTCGTGCGCGTCGGCGGCGGCACCGTCGGCGCGCGCGTGCTCGCGGGCACCGTCTCGCGCGGCACGGACGC
>NZ_QWGT01000350.1 GCF_003576405.1 Clavibacter lycopersici | reverse complement strand
CAGCAGCCGCGTCGCGCCCGGCCCGGTGCGGACGGTCGTGCGCGCGGATCCGCCGTCGACGTCCCATGCGGTGCCGGCGTCGACCTCCGTCACCGACCGCACCGCGCCGCCGACCGCGCCGTCTGCGTCGGCGCCGTCCTCGCCCGCCTCGGCCGTGAGGATCCCGCGCTCGCCACCCGCTACGGATGCCCGCACCGCGGCGGACGCGTCGGGCACGCCCGTGTCCCACGACGTGGCGTCACCGGCCCCGAGGCCGAGCTCGACGACCGTGTCCGTCTCCCGGTCGGACTCGAGCGCCAGCCAGCAGGCGGCGCCGTCGCGCGGCGCGATGAGGCGCAGCGCATGACGGCCGCCCGTGAGGTCGGTCCACTCGATCCCCGCCTCGCCGCCGACGGGATCCATCGTCCGCCGCATGCCCGCCGCGCCGCCCGCGACGCCGCCCGCCGTGCGGACCACGAGCGTCGCGCAGATGCCGAGCGGATCCGTCCAGACGAGGTCGTCGCCGTAGCCGCTGTCCCGCGCGCCCGCGAGGAGCTCGGCGCTCGCCGTGTCGGCGTCACCCGCGAGGAGGGCCGCGCGGATCGCGTCGAGGCGGGGCCGGAGGTCGGGCGCGTGCGGGCGCGCGTTCACCGGCGGGAACCAGCGCTCGTGCGCGAGGGAGACGGTGATCGCGTCGGCCGGCCCGTGCGCGACGGCGCCGATGCGGCCGCTGCCGACCACGACGCCCTCCTCCCACGTCGGCGCCGCGGTCGCGGTCGCGAAGACGGAAGTGGGGGCGGTCGTGAGGTGCGCATCGTCGCGCGAGAGCGATCGGATGATCGGCCCCTTCCGGTCGGCGTCCGTTTCGTTGCGGGCGGCACCAAAGTACCGGCCGGGCCCCGTGCGGGGAAGGAGCGGGGGCGGATCCCGACGCCATCGCGGCCGTCCGCCCTAGGATCGCGGGATGCTCGGACCCGTCGACCGCCTCGATCCGCCCGCCCGGCGCATCCTCATCGGCGCGCCGTCGGGGGCCGGGAAGACCACGCTCGCGCGCCGGATCCAGGCCCGCACCGGCGTGCCGTACGAGGAGCTCGACGCCCTGTTCCACGGCCCCGGCTGGACAGAGCTGCCCGGCTTCCGCGATGACGTGTCGGCCCTCGCCGCCCGCGACTCCTGGGTCACCGAGTGGCAGTACACGACGCAGCTCGGGCAGCTGCTGCCGTCGCGCGCCGACACCCTCGTCTGGCTCGACCTGCCGGTGGGCGTCCACATGGGGCGCCTGATCCGCCGGACGCTGCATCGCCGGTGGTACCGCGTTCCGCTGTGGCACGGCAACGTCGAGCCGCCGCTCGCGACCATCCTCACGAACCCCGACCACATCGTCCGGTGGGGCTGGAAGGGGCGCGCGAAGGTGCGGAAGCGCATCGCGCGCGCGGCCATCGAGCACCCGCACCTGCGGATCGTGCGGCTGCGGTCGCCCCGCGAGGTCGACGTGTGGCTGCGGGGGCTGCCGGGGGCGGGTCGGCCGCCTCAGCCGCCGGTGCCGCCGGCCGCAGCCGGGTAGAGGTCGCTGCACCACATCCCGGCCGGCGACGGGCCGTCCATCGTCAGCTGCGGGAACGAGCCGAGCTGCGGGGCGTCGGAGACCATGTCGGCGCCGTTCACCGCCGACCAGAGCGTGCCCGCGAAGTCCTCGCGCGTCGGATCCTGGTCCGTGGCCCACAGCGCCACACGGTCATCGGATGCCGCACCCGCTTCCGGGTCGTCGCCCACGGGCCCGATCGTCCCGGCGAGGGTCCAGATCTGCTGCTCGTCATCCCACCGGGTCTCGAGGCCGTCGAGCCGCAGCCCGGGGAACGGCCCGTCGTGCGCGGCGATGCTCGCGTTCACGGCTTCGAGCGCGGCGGGGGAGGCGTCGGCGCACTCCGCGTAGCCGCCCGTGCTGTCGTCGGCGGGTGTCGGCGTCGGTGTCGGCTCGGCTGTCGGCAGGACGACGGGCGGATCCTCGCCCGCGAGCCCGCCACCCGCCCCGCCGGGCGCCGCGCACCCGCTCACCGTGAGGACGGCGGCGGCGCAGAGGCCGGCCCAGGCGACGGTGATCCGGGATGCGCGCATG
>NZ_QWGT01000349.1 GCF_003576405.1 Clavibacter lycopersici | reverse complement strand
CTGCAGCTTGCTCAGCACACGGCGCGGGTTCCGCATCAGGTAGCGCAGCAGCTCGAACTCGGTCGCGGTGAGCTCGATCGGGTCGCCGGCGCGGGCGACCTCGTGGCTGTCCTCGTCGAGGGTGAGGTCGCCGACGCGGATCACCGGGTCGACGTTGTCGCTCACCACGAGGGTCGAGCGGCGGATGAGGCCGCGCAGCCGGGCCACGACTTCCTCCAGGCTGAAGGGCTTGGTCACGTAGTCGTCGCCGCCCGCGGTGAGGCCGGCGAGCCGGTCGTCGAGCGAGTCCTTGGCGGTGAGGAAGAGCACCGGGATGTCCTCGGCGTCGGCGCGCAGCCGCGACAGCACCTGGAGGCCGTCGAGGTCCGGCAGCATGATGTCGAGCACCACGGCGTCGGGCTTGAACTCGCGCGCGGCGGCGAGCGCCTGGTGCCCGTTCTCGGCCGTGCGGATCTGCCAGCCCTCGTAGCGCAGCGCCATCTGCAGCAGGTCGGTGAGGGACGCCTCGTCGTCGACCACGAGCACCCGGATGGGCGACCCGTCTGCACGGGTGAGACGAGGCTGCGGGGCGGCGGCGGGCTGGAAGCCGGAGGGCGATGCGGTGGTCACGGGATCCATTCTGCGGATGTTCCTATGAACCGACCATGAGGCGGCCATGCACCCGCACAGCTTGTCCCCCGCACGCGCGCGCGCCCGACGGCCTCCGTTCATGGCGCCCTCATGGCGAGCGCGGGCGGCCTCGCAGAGCCAGCTGGGCGTGCGCTTGGAGCGCATCCCTACGGTCCGAGGACACCCACCAGGAGGATCCATGTTCGGAACGTATCTCCGGCGCGAGCTCACGCAGCGCCGCAAGCAGACGGTCATCATCGCGATCGGGATGGCGCTCGCCATCGCGCTCGTCATCGTCGTCGACGCCGTGTCGGGCGGCGTCAAGGCCGCGCAGTCGCAGGTGCTCGCGTCGGTCTACGGCGTCGGCACCGACATCACCGTGACGCAGGCGGCCGAGCCTCCCGCAGAGGGCACGGCGCCCGGGCAGGACTTCCAGTTCGGCGCCGAGGACGGCAGCACGTCCGACGGCACGACCGACGTCAGCACCGCCCGCCTCATCGCCGGGCGCGGCACCTCGACCTTCGACCAGGCCGCGGTCGACACGATCTCCGGCCTCGACGGCGTCTCCGCCGCGGCGGGCACGCTCACCCTCACGAACACGTCGTTCAGCGGGCGGATCCCCGGCCAGGGCGCGACCGGCGGCACCGGGACCGGCACCGGCACCGCTCCCGGCGCCGGCATGGCCCCGCCCACCGGAGGCGCCGACGGCGCGGGCGGCAGCGCGTTCTCGGTCGACTCGTACGGCGTGACGGGTCTCGATCCCGCCGCCGACGCCGTGGGCCCGCTCACCGCGACGACCCTCGTGGACGGCCGCACCTTCACGGCGGACGACGCCGGATCCGACGTGGTCGTGCTCGACCGGACCTACGCGACCGCGACCGACCTCGCCGTCGGCGGCACGCTCGACATCGCGGGCACCGACTTCGAGATCATCGGGATCGTCGCGCCCACCGGATCCGACGCCGAGACCGCGTCGAACACGTACATCCCGCTCGACGTCGCCCAGTCGCTGGCGAGCCTCGACGGGCAGATCTCCACCGTCTCCGTGACGGCCGCCTCCTCCACCGACATCCCCGCCGTGAAGACCGCGATCGAGGGCGCGCTGCCCGACGCGACCGTCAGCACGCAGGAGGACCTCGCGTCCAGCGTCTCCGGATCCCTCTCCACCGCGTCCTCGCTCGTCGCGAGCCTCGGCACCTGGCTCTCGCTGCTGGTGCTCGCGGCGGCGTTCGTCATCGCGATCCTGCTCACCGTCTCCGGCGTCTCGCGTCGCACCCGCGAGTTCGGCACGCTCAAGGCCATCGGCTGGAGCGACCGGCGCATCGTGCGGCAGGTCGCGGGCGAGTCGCTCGTGCAGGGCCTGATCGGCGGCGCGCTCGGCGTGGTCGTCGGGCTCGGCGCGGTGCTCGTCGTGAACGTGATCGCGCCGACGCTCTCCGCCGGATCCGCGGCCGCCACCGCGGGCCCCGGCGGGATGCCGGGCGGCGC
>NZ_QWGT01000348.1 GCF_003576405.1 Clavibacter lycopersici | reverse complement strand
CCGAGTCCGCCGACCGCGCGCTCGACGCCGCGTGCGCGCTCCCGGCCGCCCGCGCGGCGGGATCCGTGCCCGACGACGCGCCCGTGTTCCGGTACACCGGCGACGACCCGTCGGATGCCGTCACGTGCTTCCCCGACGACACCGGCGACGCCTTCGCCCTGCTCCAGGTGCCCGCGGCCCTCGCGCCCGGCGGCACCGTGACCGTGCTCGCCGCGGATCCGATCCTCACGAACGACCGCATCGCCGAGCAGGGATCGGCCGCGCTCGCGCTGGGCGTGCTCGGCGAGCGGCCGCGGCTCGTCTGGTACACGCCGTCGCCCGACGACGCCGCGGGAGACGCGCCGCCGACGCTCGGCGAGCTGACGCCCGGGTGGGTGACGCCGGCGATCGTGCTGCTGGGCGCCGCCGCTCTCGCCGCCGCGGTGTGGCGCGGCCGCCGCTTCGGCCCGCTCGTGGTGGAGCGCCTGCCCGTCGTGGTGCGCGCCGACGAGACCGCGGAGGGCCGCGCCCGCCTCTACCAGCGGGCGGACGCGCGCGGGCACGCCCTCGACGCGCTGCGCGTGGGAACGGTCGACCGGATCGCCACGACGCTCGCCCTCGGACGCCTCGCCTCCGTCGACGACGTCGTGGCCGCGTCCGCCGCCGCCCTCCGCGAGGACCCCCCGCGGATCCGCGCCCTCCTCCTCGACGACCGCCCCCGCACCGACCGCGAGCTCGTCGACCTCGCCGGGCGCCTCGCCGCGCTCGAGCGCCGGGTCGCCCGCGCCGCCGACCCCTCAGACACGACCGACCCCACCAGGAGAATGGATCCATGACCGACGACCTCCGCACCAGCCTGCTCGCCGTCCGGACCGAGGTCGGGAAGGCCGTCGTGGGCCAGGACGGCGCCGTGACCGGCATGATCATCGCCCTCCTCGCCCGCGGCCACGTGCTCCTCGAGGGCGTGCCCGGCGTCGCGAAGACGCTGCTCGTCCGCTCGCTCAGCCACGCGCTCCGCCTCGACACGGCCCGCGTGCAGTTCACGCCCGACCTCATGCCGGGCGACATCACGGGATCCCTCGTCTACGACTCCCGCGAGGGCGCGTTCTCGTTCCGCCGCGGGCCGGTGTTCACGAGCATCCTGCTGGCGGACGAGATCAACCGGACGCCGCCGAAGACCCAGTCGGCGCTGCTCGAGGCGATGGAGGAGCGGCAGGTCACGGTCGACGGCGGGAGCCACGCGCTGCCCGACCCGTTCCTCGTCGCCGCCACGCAGAACCCCGTCGAGTACGAGGGCACGTACACGCTGCCCGAGGCGCAGCTCGACCGGTTCCTGCTGAAGCTCGTGCTCGACCTCCCCGAGCGCGACGCCGAGGTCGAGGTGCTGCGCCGGCACTCGACGGGCTTCGACCCGCGCGACCTCGCGGCGGCGGGCGTCCGACCCGTCCTCGACGCGGACGGGCTGCATCGCGCCCAGGCGGCCGTCCGTGAGGTGCGCGTCGGCGCCGACGTGCTCGCGTACATGGTGGACCTGGCGCGGGCGACCCGCCGCTCGCCGTCGGTGCAGCTCGGGGTGTCGCCCCGCGGATCCACGAGCCTGCTGGCCGCGAGCCGCGCGTGGGCGTGGCTCAGCGGCTTCGACGCCGTGACGCCCGACCACGTGCAGGAGATGGTGCTGCCGGTGCTCCGCCACCGCATCGCCCTGCGGCCCGAGGCCGAGCTCGAGGGCGTCTCGGTGGACGCCGTGCTCCGCGGCGTCATGGCGCAGGTGCAGGTGCCGATCTAGTGGCGCGCCGCTAGATGGCACTCACCGGCCGCACGGTCGCGCTCCTCCTCCTGGGGATCGCGCCGCTCGTCGCGCTCGGCGACGGGCCGGACGCCGCCTACGCACTGCTCGCGGGCTGGATCCTGCTGGTCGCCCTGCTCGTGGCGCTCGACCTGGCCCTCGCCGCGAGCCCGCGGGCGGTGGCGCTCGAGCGGGTGCTGCCCGCGCGGATCCGCCTCGACGAGACCGGCGAGAGCGTGCTGCTCGTGACGAACCGCGGGTCGCGCACGCTGCGGGCCGTGGTGCGCGACGCGTGGCAGCCGTCCGCGGGCGCGTCGTCCACGCGGGACCGGGTGCGGATCCCCGCCGGCGAG
>NZ_QWGT01000347.1 GCF_003576405.1 Clavibacter lycopersici | reverse complement strand
GCTGCTGCTGCGCCTGTCCCCCGCCGTTGCCACGACCTCCGCCGGCGTTGCCGTTGCCGCCGCTGTCCTGCTGGCCCTTGCCGCCGCGACGGCGACCCTGGCCCTGCACGGGCTCCTGCGGCGTCTGCTTGTGGGCCATGAGCGGGTCGTGGTGGATGATGATCCCCCGCCCGGCGCACGTCTCGCAGTTCTCGGAGAACGACTCGAGGAGCCCGAGACCGAGCTTCTTGCGCGTCATCTGCACGAGCCCGAGCGAGGTGACCTCGGCCACCTGGTGCTTCGTCCGGTCGCGGCTGAGGCACTCCACGAGCCGGCGGAGCACGAGGTCGCGGTTGGACTCGAGCACCATGTCGATGAAGTCGACGACGATGATGCCGCCGATGTCGCGCAGGCGCATCTGGCGGACGATCTCCTCCGCGGCCTCGAGGTTGTTCTTGGTGACGGTCTCCTCGAGGTTGCCGCCGGATCCGACGAACTTGCCCGTGTTGACGTCGACGACGGTCATGGCCTCGGTGCGGTCGATCACGAGCGAGCCGCCGGAGGGCAGCCACACCTTGCGGTCGAGCGCCTTCTCGATCTGCTCGCTGATGCGGTAGTGGTCGAAGGAGTCCTTCTCTCCGGAGTACGCCTGGACCCGGTCGATGAGGTCGGGCGCCACGCCGCGGAGGTAGCCCTCGATGATCTCCTGGGCGTCGCCGCCGTCGATCACGAGCTCGCGGAAGTCCTCGTTGAACACGTCGCGGATGATCTTCAGCAGCAGGTCGGGCTCGGAGTGCAGGAGCGCGGGCGCCTGCGCCTTCTCGACCTGGCGGCTGATCTCGGCCCACTGCGACGTGAGGCGCTCGACGTCGAGCTTCAGCTGCTCCTCGGTCGCGCCCTCGGCGGCGGTGCGGACGATGACGCCCACGTTCTCGGGCAGCACCTCCTTGAGCGTCTTCTTCAGGCGCGCGCGCTCGGTGTCGGGGAGCTTGCGGCTGATGCCGTTCATGGATCCGTTGGGCACGTAGACGAGGTAGCGGCCGGGGAGGCTCACCTGGCTCGTGAGGCGGGCGCCCTTGTGGCCGACCGGGTCCTTGGTGACCTGGACGAGCACGCGGTCGCCGGGCTTGAGCGCGACCTCGATGCGGCGCGCGTGGCTGCCGCCGCCCTTGTCGGCGTTCGCGGCCTCCCAGTCGACCTCGCCGGAGTAGAGCACGGCGTTGCGGCCGCGGCCGATGTCGATGAAGGCGGCCTCCATGCTGGGCAGCACGTTCTGGACGCGGCCGAGGTACACGTTGCCGATGAGCGACGCCTCGTCGGCGCGGGCCACGTAGTGCTCGACGAGCACCTGGTCCTCGAGCACGCCGATCTGGATCTTGCCGTCGCGCGAGCGCACGACCATGCTGCGGTCGACCGACTCGCGGCGGGCGAGGTACTCGGACTCGGTGAGCACGGGGCGGCGGCGCCCGGCGTCGCGGCCGTCGCGGCGTCGCTGCTTCTTGGCCTCGAGGCGCGTGGACCCCTTGATCCGCTGCGGCTCCGTGATGAGCTCGGGCTCGCGGGGCGTGCGGACCTTGACGACGGTGCCGGGCGCGTCGTCGCCGTCGCGGCCCTCCTCGCCGGAGCGGCGGCGCGCGCGGCGGCGGACCGACGGGGAGTCGTCCTCGTCGTCGTGGTCGTCGTCGCGGCCGTCGCGGCCACGGCCGTCACGGCCGGAGCTGCGGTCCGAGGCGCGGTCCTGGACGCGGTCCTGTCCACGGTCCTGGCCGCGTCCGCCCCGGCGCGAGGAGCGCGAGGGTCGCTCGTCTCGGTCGAGGTCGTCGTCCTCGTCGCGGGCGTCGCCGCGGCGGTCGTCCCGCCGGTCGTCGCGATCGCGGCGGGGAGGCAGCGGCGCGATGTCCGGGGCCTGGAAGAAGACGGAGAGGGACGGGACGGAGCGCGTGGGCGCGGGTGCGTCGGCGGCCGGCTCGTCCGTCGGCTCGGCGGCCTCGGGCTCGTCGACGACCGCATCCGTGTCGGGGATGCCGGCGGCGGGGGCCTCCTGCTCGGCCGCGACGGCGGCCTTGCGCGGCGCGCGCTTCCGGGGCGCCCGGGCGGCGGGCGCGGCGGCCTGCTCGGCGAGGGGCTCAGCGGTAGCGCCCTCGGGGG
>NZ_QWGT01000346.1 GCF_003576405.1 Clavibacter lycopersici | reverse complement strand
GAGCCCGACGGGCAGCGCGATCCCGCCCACCGGCAGCGTGGCGCGGTGCGCGGCCGTGCCGACCGCGCCCACGAGCAGGCCGAGCACGAGCGACGCGACCGCCGTGCCGACGCGCTGCGCGCCGCGCGGGGGTCGCGGGGCGCCGTCGTCCGACGCGGCGCCGGCGGGGCGGTGCAGCCGGAACAGCTCGACGGCCGTGATGGGCGCCCCGATGCCGTGCGACAGCGCGAACTGGTCGCCGTCGACGACGGTCTGCGTGCGGTGCGCGGCGATCGCGCGGATCTTGGCGTCGAGCACCTCGGACGCGTCCACGGCGAGGTCGACGTCGTCGTCCGGCAGCACGAGCGCGCCGGCGGGATCCGCGTCGGGCGCGGGGAACCGGCCGCGCGCCGCGACGAGCTGGTGCGCCTCGCGGGCGGACGACCGCGTGGTGGTGACGAGGTACGCGGGGATCCCCGCCTCCTCGGCGGCCCAGGTCGCGATGACGTGCGTGCGCTTGTGGTCCGGATGCCCGTAGCCGCCGTGGTCGTCGTAGGTGACGACGCTCGTTGCGTCGACGTCGGCGATGACCGCGAGCACGTCGCGCGCCTCGTCGGCCTCGTCGCCCGCGCACAGCGAGTCGGGATCCAGCGGCCGCAGCGCCACGGGCACGCCGTCGTCGCCCCACTCCATGCCGGAGTCGACGTAGCGTCGGGGCTCGAGGCCCTTCCAGCGCGCGTCCGCGTCGCCGAGGAAGCGGTGGTCGGTGACTCCCAGGGCGGCCATGGCGTCGGCCAGCTCGGTCTCGCGGTGGTCGGCGAGCGCCCGCAGGTCGCCCTCGAGGTGGCGGAGCTCCTCGGGGATCACGTCGCCGCGCTCCCCGCGCGTGCACGTGAGCACGGTGACGGGCACGCCGGCGCGCACGAGCTCCGCGATGGTGCCGCCCGTGACGATGCTCTCGTCGTCGGGGTGGGCGTGCACGAACAGGACGTGCTCGTGCTCGGGGCGCGGGGTGCGGGCAGCCCGATCGGGGCGTCGGGACGTGCCGGGGATCATCGGGCGATCCTATCCGCGCGCCGACGGCCGATCGCTGGGCGTCGGCGGTGCCCCCCGACTGGACGCACCGGAGCCCGCGCGCTACTGTGCACGAGGTAAGGCAAGCCTCACCTACATTTCCCCACACTAGCAATAGGACGCGATCCGTCGCGTCCGCCGCCCGGAGAGGCGCACGCGTGTTCGCGAACTACCTGATCGGCCTGCGCGAGGGCCTCGAGGCCGCGCTGGTCGTCACCATCCTCATCGCCTACGTCGTCAAGATCGGCCGCCGCGACGTGCTCGGCCGCCTCTGGCTCGGCGTCGGGCTCGCGGTCCTCCTCGCCCTGTCCGTCGGCGCGATCCTCACCTACGGCGCGTACGGCCTCACGTTCGAGGCGCAGGAGGCGATCGGCGGATCCCTCTCCATCGTCGCCACCGGGCTCGTCACCTGGATGGTGTTCTGGATGCTCCGCACCGCGAAGGACATGCGCTCCGAGCTGCAGGGCGCCGTCGACCGGGCCGTCGCGGGCGCCGCGTGGGGCCTGGTCGCCGTCGCGTTCCTCGCGGTCGGCCGCGAGGGGATCGAGACGGCCCTCTTCCTCTGGTCGGCCGTGCAGGCCACCGGCGCCACCACCATGCCGCTCGTCGGCGCCGCCCTCGGGCTCGTCACGGCGGTCGCGCTCGGCTGGCTCGTCTACCGCGGCGTGCTCCGCATCGACCTCGCGCGCTTCTTCACCTGGACCGGCGCGCTCCTCATCGTCGTGGCGGGAGGCGTGCTCGCGTACGGCGTGCACGACCTGCAGGAGGCGGGGATCCTGCCGGGGCTGGGCGCGCTCGCGTTCGACGTCTCCGGCGCGGTGCCGCCCGGATCCTGGTACGGCACGCTCCTCAAGGGCACCGTGAACTTCTCCCCGGCCACCACCTGGCTCGAGGCGATCACGTGGGTCCTGTACGTCGTGCCGACGCTCACGGCCTACCTGCTGCTCGCGCGCCGCGGGCGCCGCGCCCGTCCGGCCCCGGCCTCCGCCGCTCCTGCCGACGGCGCCGCCGATCCGGCCGACGCCGACCCGGCCCGCGTCGCCGACGCGACCGCCGCGCGCTGACGCCGACCGCTCCCCGACCCTCC
>NZ_QWGT01000345.1 GCF_003576405.1 Clavibacter lycopersici | reverse complement strand
CGTCGCCTCGCCGCGACCGTCGGCGCGCTCGCCCTGGCCCTCGCCATCCCGCTCGCCGCGGGCGCCGCCACCACGGCGACCCCCGCGGATCCGCCGCCCCCCGCCCCGCCGCAGCACCAGCCCGGCGGCCACGACCTCACGCAGGCCGACGTCGACACCTGGCTCGACGGCGTCCTGGGATCCGCGCTGCAGACCACCGGGATCCCCGGCGCCGCCGTCTCCGTCGTCGCCGATGGGCAGGTGCTCACCTCCCGCGGCTACGGCCTCGCCGACACCGGCACCGAGGGCTCCCCGGCCCGCCCGGTGGATCCCGACGACACGCTCTTCCGCGTCGGCTCCGTGAGCAAGGTGGTCTCCGCCACCGCCGTCATGCAGCTCGTCGAGGAGGGCCGCCTCGACCTCGACGCCGACGTGCAGCAGTACCTCGACTTCGACCTCGACACCCCGAAGGGCCCCGTCACGCTGCGGAACCTGCTCACCCACACGGCCGGGTTCGAGGAGGTCATCACGGGCCTCATCGGCGTCGCCGGCAGCGAGCGCGACCTCGGCGACGTGATGCGCACGGATCCGCCCGCCCAGGTGTTCGCGCCCGGCACCACCCCCGCGTACTCCAACTACGGCGCGAGCCTCGCCGGCTACGTCGCCGAGCGCGTGGGCGGGGAGCCGTTCGTCGACCTCCTGCAGCAGGAGGTGCTCGACCGCGCCGGGATGACCTCGTCGTCGTTCGCGCAGCCGCTGCCCGGCGACCTCGCCGACCGGCTCGCGAAGGGCTACCCCGACGACTCCCAGCCGTCCTACCCGGTCGAGGTCGTGAACGCCGCGCCCGCCGGCGCGCTCTCGGCCACGGCGTCCGACATGGCCCGCTTCATGCTCGGCCACCTCGGCGACCTGCCCGAGGACCAGGCGCTGCTGGATCCCGCCACCCTCGCGGAGATGCACCGCCCCGCCCTCGACGCCGACCAGCTCGGCACCCTCGCCGCCGGCCAGCGCATGGACCTCGGCTTCTTCGACGACAGCACGCCCGGCGTCCCGGCGTTCGGCCACGACGGCGACACGAACGTCTTCCACTCGGCGATGCGCATGTTCCCGGACAGCGACGCCGGCATCTTCGTGACCTTCAACGGCAACGGCCGCGACGCCGTCGACACCCTCGAGCTGCGCACGACCGTGCTGCAGGGCTTCGCCGACCGGTACCTCCGCGACGCGTCCGCCGATGCCGCATCCACCGCCCCCGTGGGCGACCCCGAGGCCGCGGCCGAGCTCGCCGGCACGTGGATCTCCTCCCGCTCGCCCTTCTCCAACCCCGGCGCGCTCCTCGCCCTCACCGGCCAGACCCAGGTCGTCCCGCGCGCCGACGGCACCATCGCCGTCACCCCGAAGCCGCTCGGCGTCACCACCGGCGTGTACGAGAAGGCGGGCGACGACCTGTGGCGCGAGGTCGGCGGCGACGCCGTGCTCGCGACCCGCGCCTCCGCAGACGGCGGACCGGTCGACGCGATCTCCTGGGGCGCGTCCTTCACGATGCTGCGCGCCGCGCCCTGGCAGGTCGCGTCCACGGTGATGCCCGTGCTGCTGGTGTCCGTCGCCGTGCTCCTCGTCTCCGTCGTCGTGTGGCCGGCCACCGCGATCGCCGGGATCGGCCGACGCCGGGCCGCCCGCGCGGACGCCGCCGTCGCCGCCGTGCCGCGCCCCCGCCGCAGCCGCGCCCACCTGCTGTCCCGCATCGGGCAGGCCGTGACGCTCCTGGCGCTCGTCGGCTGGTCCATCGCGGCCGTGCAGGCGATCTCCTTCGTCGACGTCCCCGCCACCACGCTCCGCACCCTGCAGGGGCTGCAGCTGCTCGGCGCCCTCGCGGTGATCCCCGCCGCGCTCGCCGCCTGGCAGGCCGTGCGCACCCGGCGCGGGGCGTGGATCGTCGTCGGCCGGATCCTCGTGGTCGTCGCGCTGGTCGCCGTCGCCGCCTTCGCGGTCGGCTTCCGGCTGCTCGCGCCGAGCGTGAGCTACTGATGCGCGACGAGGGCGGCCTCCCCGCCTGCCATGCTCGGAGCGTGACCCACCCGACGCCCGCTCCCGCCGTCGACGCGGCCGCGCTCGGCGTCGCCCGACCGCGGGGCGTGCTCGCCGACCGGATCCGCACCGGGCTCGCCC
>NZ_QWGT01000344.1 GCF_003576405.1 Clavibacter lycopersici | reverse complement strand
CACGAGGCCGGCCGCCCCGAGGAGCGTCGGGAGCGCGCGCAGCCCGAGCAGGGATCCGGCGACGAGGGCGAGCGCCGTCCGTCGCCAGGCGAGGGCCGTGCGCTCGGGCTGGAGGCCGGGGTCGAAGGGGTGCCCGGCCGGATCCGGGGCGCTCACGCCGTCAGCACGCCCAGCAGCACGAGCAGCCCGGCGACGACCACGGCGATCGCGAGCGGGAACGACAGCCTCGCGGACGGGAGCGGGCGGTCGCGGCGCAGGGCGCGCTCGGTGCGCATCCAGCCGATCCAGGCCTGCGCGGGCGCGGCGATGCCGGTGACGATCAGCACGATCGACGCCGCGAGCCGGAACCCCGGCTGCAGCCCGAGCCCCAGCGCCTCGAGCGCGACCCCGCCGGCGAGGAGCGCGAGCGAGGTGCGGATCCAGGCGAGGAACGTGCGCTCGTTCGCGAGCGTGAACCGCACGTCGGGCTCGGCGCCCTCGCGGTACACGCGGCGCGGGAAGCGGCGGTCGGGAGCGGTCATGCGGCCATCCTCCCGGACGCCGGCGACGCGCGTCACGACCGGTCCCGGAGCCCCCGGTCGATGAAGTCGAGCGTCCACGCGAAGCTCTCCTCGATGTCGGTGCTCATCTGGAAGCTGTCCGACGCCTCGAGCGTCGCGAAGCCGTGCAGCACGCTGCGCAGGGTGCGGAGGGCGTGGATCCGGTCGGCCTCGTCGAGCTCGTACCCGTGCAGCACGGTGCCGAGCGCGTCGAGGGTGCGGTCGCGGGCGGGGATCAGCGGGTCGTCGTCACCCACGGGCCGGGCGCGCACGCCCGCCGCGTACCGGCCGGGATGCTGCCGCACGTAGTCCCGCATCGAGTGCGCGGCGCCCGCGAGCGCGTCGACGCCCGCCCGGCCGCGGGTCGCGTCGCCCATGGACGCGGCCACCTCGGTGGCGCCGAGCACGGCGATCCGGTGGACGAGGTCCGCCAGCGAGTCGACGTGCTTGTAGAGCGACGGCGTCCGAACCCCGAGCCGCTCGGCGACGGCGCCCATGCTCAGCCGGTCGAGGCCGATCTCGTCGGCGAGCGTCGCGCCGGCCTCGGTGACGGCGGCCGCGTCGAGGCCGGCCCTAGGCACGGGCGCCCGGGGTCGCCGCGTGGAGCGTGCGGCCGAGGAACGGCAGCAGCAGGTCGACGACCCGGTCCGGCGTCTCGGCGTGCGGGTAGTGTCCGGCGCCCTCGATGACGGCGAGCTCGCCGAGGCCGGCGGGCAGGTCGGCGAGGATCCGCTCGCCCTCGGCGCGGGGGTCGGCCCAGTCGGGATCCGCGCTCCCCTCGACCACGAGCACGGGGCAGCGCACGTCGGCGAGCTTCGCGCCGGCGTCGGCGGGGCTCGTCTTCGCCATCGCGCGGAGGGTCGCCATGCGCTCGGGGCGCGTCAGGGCGTCGCGGATCCGGCCGCTCTCGGCCTCCCAGTCCGCGGGCTTCGCGGGGAACGCCAGGTCGAGGTACCGCATCCACGCGCCGAGGTTCCCGGTGAGGAGGACGCGGCCGAGCTGGACGGTCGCGGCGCGGTGGGTGCGCTCGCGGAGGAGGCCGCGGAGATCCGTCGACTGCGTGCGCGTGAAGGGCGCGAGCTCGACGATGCCGGTGATGAGGTCGGGCGCCGTGGCGGCCGCGATGGTCGCCGCGCCGCCGCTGATGGACTGGCCGACGATGACCGCCGGGCCGCCGAGGTGCCGCACGAGGGCGACGAGGTCGCCGGCGATGTCGGTGCGGCTGTACCCGGTCCAGCCGGTGCTCGACTCGCCGCAGCCGCGGATGTCGACGTTCGCGACCCGGTAGCCGGCGGCCACGAGGGCCGGCACGACGGAGCGGTAGGAGCGGCGGCTGTCGCCCATGCCGTGGGCGAGGACGACGAGCGGGCCGTCGCCCTCGAGGTCGTAGGCGAGGGTCTCCGCGCCGATCTGCAGTGCGTGGGTCATGTCGTCCTCCGAGGTGGCTAATGGGAATAGCCATAAGCTAACACCGTTAGCCGGAATGCGCCAGACCCGGCTCGGTCGGGCGGTCACGCACGCTCCGCTCGTCGGGGTCGGGCCGGCCGGCCGCCGCGGCGATCCGCGCCCGGTGCCGCCGCTCGATCGCCTGCCCCGCGTACGACGCCGCGACGATGAGCG
>NZ_QWGT01000343.1 GCF_003576405.1 Clavibacter lycopersici | reverse complement strand
CATGAGGAAGAGGAACAGGATGAAGGCCACGAGGTCGCCGACCGTGATGGCGCCGGCCGCCACGCGGTACCCGCCGACCCCGACCACCACGAGGAACGACGCCTGCAGCGCGATCCCGGCGATGGGCACGACGACGGCGGACGCCTTCGCGACCTTGATCCCCATCTCCCACGCGCCCTCGGCGTCGGTCTCGATGGCGCGGATCTCGCGGTCGGTGGCGTTGCTGGCTCGCACGGTGCGGATCGCGCCGATGGCACGCTCGACGCTCGCGGCCAGGTCGCCGACCTTGCGCTGCGCGCGCTGGCTGGCGATGCGGATCCGGCCGGACAGCCCCACGACCGCGACGACCGAGACGGCGACCACGAGCACGGTGAGGCCGAGGAGCACGGGGTCGATGATGAGCATCGCGATGATGGCGCCGAGGAACGTGACCGCTCCGCCGATCGCCTCGACGAGCCCCTGGGTGAGGACGGCGCGGAGGAGCGTGGTGTCGGAGCCGACGCGGGAGACGAGGTCGCCCGTGCGGCGCGTGTCGAACTCGGAGATGGGGAGGCGGAGGATCCGGCGCACGAGCGTGCGGCGCGACGACAGCACGATCCCCTCGCCCATCCGCTGCAGGAGGTAGTGCTGGTAGCCGGACAGGACGCCGGACACGACGACGAGCCCGACGAGCGCCCAGACGAGGACGCCGAGCTGGCCGCCCTCCTGCACGACGCCCACCACGCGCTGCACGAGGAGCGGCTGGCCGAGGCTCGCGGCGGCGCCGAGCACGCTGAGCACCACCACGAAGGCCATGAGTCCGCGCTGCTCGAGGATGTACGGCAGCAGCTCCGAGAAGCGCGCGCGGGGGCCGTCGTCGGCGGAGTCGCGGCGGGCGAACGGGTTGCGGGAGCGGGCGCGCGGCGCGGCGGCGGTCTCGGGGCGGGCGGTGCTCATGCGTGGTCTCCGGAGGTGGTGAGCGAGGTCGGACGGCGACGCGACGGGATCCTCGACGGCAGCCGCAGGTGGGCGGAGGCCCGGGATCGGGCGCATCGCACCGCCCCCAGGACTCTACGCGCCGCATGCGGGGCGTCCGCCGGGTGCCGATGGGCTCCGGGCGATCGGGGGCATTCCCGCCCATGGTGGAAAGCCGTCCCGCTCCCTAGGCTGGCTGATCGTGCCCACCCCCGTCATCACCGCCGACCGCCTCGTGAAGAAGTACGGGGACCACGTCGCCGTCGACGGCCTCTCCTTCGAGGTCGCGCCCGGCGAGTCCTTCGGGCTGCTCGGGCCCAACGGCGCCGGCAAGTCCACGACCATGCGCATGATCGGCGCGGTCTCCTCGCGCACGGGCGGCTCCCTCGACATCCTCGGGCTCGACCCCGACACCCACGGGCCGGAGATCCGGTCGCAGCTGGGCGTCGTGCCGCAGGCCGACAACCTCGACCTCGAGCTCAAGGCGCGCGACAACCTCATCGTCTACGGCCGCTACTTCGGGCTGCCGCGCAAGCAGGTCGCGGCGCGCGCCGACGAGCTGCTCGAGTTCGCGCAGCTGAGCGACCGCGCGAACGCCAAGGTCGACGACCTCTCCGGCGGCATGAAGCGGCGCCTCACGATCGCGCGCGCCCTCATCAGCGACCCGCGGATCCTGCTGCTCGACGAGCCGACCACCGGCCTCGACCCGCAGGCCCGCCACATCCTCTGGGACCGCCTGTTCCGCCTCAAGGAGCAGGGCACGACGCTCGTGCTCACCACGCACTACATGGACGAGGCCGAGCAGCTCTGCGACCGGATCGTGGTGGTCGACGAGGGCCGGATCATGGCGGAGGGCTCGCCCGCGTCCCTCATCCGGGACCACTCGAGCCGCGAGGTGCTCGAGGTGCGCTTCGGCTCCGACCGCAACGAGTCCGCGTCGCGCGAGATAGCCGGGTACGGCGACCGCGTCGAGGTGCTGCCCGACCGGGTGCTCGTCTACGCGTCCGACGGCGAGGCCGTGCTCAGCCGGATCCTCGAGCAGGGCCTGAAGCCCATCACCACGCTCGTGCGCCGCTCCAGCCTCGAGGACGTCTTCCTCCGCCTCACGGGACGGAGCCTGGTCGAGTGAGCGTCGTCGACCGCAGCGCCGCCGGGGGATCCGCGGCCGAGGGCCCCCGCGCCGCCGCCGACGACAGGGCCCGCGCCGTCGCGGGC
>NZ_QWGT01000342.1 GCF_003576405.1 Clavibacter lycopersici | reverse complement strand
GCACCGGCACTCGACCGGCGCCGACCACGCGGGGCTGATCACGGCCGAGGACCTCGCCTCCTCGCGCGCGTCGTGGGAGGACGCGGTGTCGATCGAGTTCCGGGGTGTGCGCATCTGGAAGACGGACGCGTGGGGCCAGGGCCCGGCGCTGCTGCAGGCGCTCATGATCCTCGACGGTTACTCGGACGACGAGATCGACCCGGCGACTCCCGCGGGGATCCACCGCATCATCGAGGCGCAGAAGCTCGCGTTGGCCGACCGCGAGGCGTACTACGGCGACGCGGTCCCGGGCGGAGCGCCCCTCGACGTGCTGCTCTCGCCCGAGTACGCGGCCGAGCGGCGCGCGCTCATCACGGACGAGGCGTCGCACGAGCTGCGCCCCGGCCGCGTCGACGGGGTCGAGCCGTTCCTCCCGCCGCTCGTGGTCGAGGGCGACGCGCCCGCGTCCGCCGGCGGCACGGGCGAGCCCACGGTCTCCCGCACGGGGGAGACCCGCGGCGACACCTGCCACCTCGACGTCGTCGATCGGTGGGGCAACATGATCTCCGCCACGCCCTCCGGCGGCTGGCTCCAGTCGTCGCCGTTCATCCCGGCGCTCGGATTCTGCCTCGGCACGCGCCTGCAGATGACGTGGCTCGAGCCCGGCGGACCGTCGTCGCTCGTGCCCGGTCGTCGTCCGCGCACGACGCTGACGCCCACGCTCATCACGCGCGACGGCGAGCCCGTGGAGGCGCTCGGCTCGCCCGGCGGCGACCAGCAGGACCAGTGGCAGCTGCCCTACCTGCTGCGCACGATCGTCGGCGGCTTCGCACCGCAGGAGGCCGTGGACGCGCCGACGTTCCACACGACGAGCGTCCCCGGATCCTTCTGGCCGCGCACCTGGACGCCCGGCGGCCTCGTGGTCGAGGGGCGAGCGGGCGACGACGCGATCGCCGACCTCCGGGCCCGCGGGCACGAGGTGGAGGTCGTCGGCGACTGGACCCTCGGGCGGCTCTCCACCGTGACGCGGGATCCCGACACCTTGCTGCTCGGCGCCGCGGCGAACCCGCGCGGGGCCCAGGGGTACGCGGTCGGACGATGACGCTCGACCGGCAGATCGCCTCGGCGCTCATCGCCGACCACGCCCGCCGTCGCGTCGGGAGCGACGCGGCGCTGCGGGCGGCGTCCGCCCCGGGGCGGTTCGTCGCCGAGCCGGACGCCGCGACCCCGTCCGCGGGCGTCGTCCTCGGGACGTCCGAGCAGCGGAACGCGACGTGCGGCGACGTGGTCGACCTCCACGTGCTCGCGGTGGATCCGGCGCACCCGGGTGGCTCCGCGGGAGCGACGGTGGATCCCGCCGAGCGCATCGCCGTCCGCTGGCACGGCCGCGGCTGCACGGTCTCGCAGGCGTCCGCGTCGATGCTCGCCGAGCTCGTCGAGGGGCGGACGGCCGCCGAGGCGTCGGCGCTCGTCGTCGAGCTGCGCGCCCTGATCCGCTCCCACGAGCTCCGGCCGGGCGCGGAGGACCGCCTCGGCGACGCGTTCGCCCTCGCGGACTCCGGCCGCTACCCGCTCCGCGGCACGTGCGCGCTGCTCGCGTGGCACGCGCTGGAGGACGCGCTGGGGCGTTGAGGTTCGTGGGGATCGGTCAGCGACGCCGGTCGACGTCCGTGCCCGTGCTGAGGTCCGCCGCCTCCACGAGGAGCGTGTCCCGGGCGGCGAGGTAGGCGCGGGCGCCCGCATCACCGTGCACCTCGGCGGCGAGCGGCTCCCAGTGGTCACGACCGAGGAGGGCCGGGTGGCCGGGGCGGCCGCGGAAGACGGCCTGGCGGAGCGTCGAGGGATCCACCGGTGCGGCCTCGAGCACGCGGCGGACGGTCGCGGCGTCGAGGTCGGGCACGTCGACCGGCACGACGGCGAGCGCGACGGGCGGCGGATCCAGGGCGGCTGCGGCCCGGAGCGCCGCGCGCAGGGAAGCGGACATGCCGCCAGCCCAGTCGTCGGCCCGCACGACGACGACGTCCGCGGCGGTCGGCAGCGACCGGAGCAGCGCCTCCGCCTCGTCCGCCCGCGCGCCCAGGACGACCAGCACGGGGGAGCAGCCGGCGTCGGCGAGCGCGGCGATCGCGGTCGCGAGCCAGGGCGTGCCGTCGGGATGCGTCGCGAGCGCCTTGGGGCCGCCGAAGCGGGTGCCCGCGCCGGCGGCGAGCA
>NZ_QWGT01000341.1 GCF_003576405.1 Clavibacter lycopersici | reverse complement strand
GCCGCTGTGGTTGCCGCCCCTCGCGGCCGGGATGCTCGCGCGGAGTGACGCCGGGATCCGGGCGCTGGGCGCCGGGCGCCGGCCGCTCGCGGAGACGATGCGCGACGTGCTCGCCGACGAGCGGGCGCGCGGGACAGACCGGCCGCGCGCATCCGGCCTGACGCGCGACGAGGAGCTCGAGGCGATCGCGACCCTCGGCTGAGCCGCGCCCCACGCACGAGCGCCGCGCACCCGTCCGGAGACGGGGTGCGCGGCGCTCGGTTCACGCGGGTGGATCAGCGGATCGCGGCCCGCAGCTCGGCGGCGGCCGCGGCCGGGTCGTCGGCCGAGTAGATCGCGCCGCCGGCGACGGCGACCACGGCGCCCGCGTCCTGCACGTCGCCGATGGTGCCGGGCTTCACGCCGCCCGCGACGGAGAACTTCACGCCCGACGCCTTGCCGGCCTCCAGCAGGTCGCCGAACGTGTAGCCGTCCTCCGCCTGCTCGTCGAGGCCCGCGTGCATCTCCACGAACTCGGCCCCGAGCTCGGTGACCTCCTTCGCGCGCTTGGCCTTGTCGGGGACGCCGATGAGGTCGACGACGATGCCCTTGCCGTGCTTCTTGGCGGCCTTGACGGCGCCCGCGATGGTGCTGTCGCCCGCGACGCCGAGGACGGTGACGAGGTCGGCGCCCGCGGAGAACGCGATGTCGGCCTCGAGCTCGCCGGCGTCCATCGTCTTGAGGTCGGCGAAGACGATCTTGTCGGGGTGCGCCTCCTTGATCGCGGTGATCGCGGAGAGGCCCTCCGCCTTGATGAGCGGCGTGCCCAGCTCGATGATGTCGACGTGCGGCGCGGCCTTGCCGGCCAGCTCGAGCGCGTCCTTCGTCGTGAGCACGTCCATGGCTACCTGGAGCTTCATGCGGTTCCTCTTCCTGTCGTGATGCGTGGGGTTGTGGGGATCGGGTGACCGGAGGTCACTCGAGGTTGGCGTGACGCGGCCACAGCTCGTCGGCCGAGAGGCCGGACGCCTGCCACAGCGCGTGGAACACTGCGTCGCCGACGAGGGCGACCGTGAGCTCGAACAGCCCGCCCGCGTACTGCGCCGAGACGGTGCCGCCGTGGTCCTGCTTGGCGGCCGCGGGGATCAGCACGGTCACGTCGGCGAGGTCGGCGAGCGGGGAGTCGTCGGCCGTCGTGAGCGCGACGATCCGGGCGCCGACCTCGTGCGCCGTCCGGGCGGCGCTGACGATGCCTGCGGTGGTGCCGGATCCGCTCGCGACCAGGAGGACGTCGCCATCCTCGATCGCGGGTGAGGTGGCCTCGCCGACGACGTGCGCGTCGAGCCCCAGGTGCATGAACCGCATCGCGGTCATGCGGAGCGCGAGGCCGGAGCGACCCGCGCCGAGGGCGAAGACGCGGCGGCCGTCGCGGATCACCCGGGCGGCCTCGTCGAGGCGGGCCGCGAGGGCGGGCTCTGCGAGGGCGCGGGCGACGCGGGCGTTCTCGTCGGAGATCAGCGTGAGGGCGGCGGCGACGTCGACGGGGGCGTCGCCGGTCGGGCGGGGGTCGGGCGTCGTGTTGGTCACCTGACGATCGTGCTCCACGCGGCCCGTCCGTGCCGCCCACCCGACGGGTGGATCCGCCTACCCGTCCGAGCAGGTCGCCCGGGCGTCGGGGTCGGATCCGGGTGGGCGTACGGTGGGCGGATGCCGTCCCGGACCCACCCCGTCGCGCCCGCCGCCCGTCCTGCCGCCGCCGTCCCCGCGTCCGTCGACGCCGTCGCCCTCCTCGACGGGCTGCACGACGCGCTCGCCGCGCCGCTGCAGGAGGTGGGCGACGCGCTGTCCGCGCTGCTGCAGCCCGTGGTCGCGCACCGCGCCCTCGTGATCTTCACCGAGGACTGCACCGGCCGCCCGCGCAAGAAGGCGGGCGAGGCCGAGGTGGTGGAGAACGTGACCATCGCCGAGCTCGACCGGATCCTCGCGAGCCTCGCCGAGACCCCGGGCGCCGGCGCGTGGTCCGTCGAGCACCCCGTCGGCGGCCGTCCCCGCACGGTCGCCGCGTGGCGGGCCGACACCGGCGCGCTGCTCGTCCTCGTGGATCCCGTCGCCGCGCACGAGGACGTGCGCGCCGCCCGCGAGCTGGTGCGCGCGCTGTGGCGGAGCGTCGCCCACGGGATCCGCCAGCAGGTCGCCGCGGCCCCGCCCGCCTA
>NZ_QWGT01000340.1 GCF_003576405.1 Clavibacter lycopersici | reverse complement strand
GACGGAGGCCACCGCGACCGCGACCGGCTCGGCCGACCCCTCCGGGCCCGCCGAGCCCGCCCGCCCCGCCGACGGGAGCTGACGCGTGGCCGACGCCGGGTGGGTGCGGATCCCCGCGCCCACGTACCGGCAGCGGCTGCTCTTCGGGAGCGGCTGGTTCCTCCTGGTCGCGTGGCTCAGCATGAACCCGCTCGGCTACCTGGGCCGACGCCTGGAGGACGCCGTCGGCGGAGGCTGGCTCACCGTCGCGGCCACCGCCGTGGTCGGCATCGTCGCCGCGGGGGCGCTCCTGCTCCTCGTCATCACGCGTCTCACGCCGGCGCTCGACATCGACGCGCACCGCGGCGTCCTGCGCCTGCGCGGGAAGGAGCGGCCGTTCTCCGAACTCGTCAGGGCCCGCATCGACATCGCGCCGGTCCCGCGGGAGTCCCGCTACGACAAGCCCCGGAAGCGTCCGCGGCGGGATCCGCTCGTCATCCGCCTCGACCTCGCCGACGGCGCCGCGTTCCGCGTCGTCCTCGCGATCGGCCCGACCGACGCGCTCTCGCCCGAGCGGACGACGGCTCTCCTCGCGGCGGTGCGGGGCTCCGACATCCAGACGCCCACCGCCTCCTACGATCCCGACGGCCGCTTCACGCACCTCAACTTCCCGGGGAGCCTCGACCGGGACGACACGGTGCGGCTGATCGAGGATCCGCAGAGCGCGAGCGCCCTGCCGCGCTGAGGACGCGCGAGCGCCCCCGTCAGACCCGCATCGAGAACGCCGCGAGCCCCTGCTCGGCGTGCGGGGCGAAGCCGAGCGAGCGGTAGAAGGGGTGCGAGCGGTCGCCGTCCTCGGTGCCGCCCGCGTCGGTGGTGAGCACGAGGAGCACGCCGGCCGGCTGGCTCGCGCGCACGTGCTCGAGGAGCGCGCGGCCGATCCCGCCGCGCTGCAGGTCGGGCCGCACGAGGAGGTCCTGCACGTAGCAGATCGTCGCCCCGTCGCCCACGGTGCGCACGAGGCCGACGAGGCGGCCGGTGTCGTCGCGCGCGGTGGCGACGAGGTCGGATCCGGCGAGCGCCCGCTCGAGCCGCCCGGGGTCGCGCGTGTAGACGGACCAGCCGACGGATCCGTAGAGCTCCAGCAGCTCGGCGCGGGCGGGGACCTCGTCGGCGATGGGGATCACCCCGTCACCGTACCGGCCTGTGCAGTCGACGCTCGCGCGATGACCGCCCCTCGATACGGTCGCGGTTCCGCCCGCTGACCCTTCCGACGAGAGCTGTCCATGCACCAGTCGCGCCACGCCTGCACGTCCTCATCTCGGCGGACCCGATCCGGGTCCCTCGCCATCGCCTCGCTGGCCGTCGCCGCCGTCGCGGCCTCCGGCCTCGGAGCCGCCCTCCTCGCCCCGGCCAGCGCGTTCGCCGCCACCGCCACCGTGGGCCTCGGCACCGCCGCGTCGTACTCGGTGCTCGCCGGCCAGGGCGTCACCAACACCGGCCCCACCACCCTCTCGGCGGATCTCGGCACCAGCCCCTCCGCGTCCGTCACGGGCTTCCCGCCCGGCGTCGTCGGCGGCGCCACGCACGCGGCCGACGCCGCGGCCGGCCAGGCCCAGTCCGACCTCACCACCGCGTACGACGACGCGGCCGGCCGCCCCACCACCGCCGCCGTGCCCGCCGACCTCGTCGGATCCACCCTCACCCCCGGCGTGCACACGGCCGCCGGCCCGCTCGCCAACACCGGCACGGTCACGCTCGACGCCCAGGGCGACCCCTCGGCCGTCTTCATCATCCAGGCCCCGTCGTCGCTCACCACCGGCTCCGGCAGCCGGGTGTCGCTCGTCAACGGCGCCCAGGCCTGCAACGTGTTCTGGCAGGTCTCGAGCTCCGCGACGCTCGGCACGGGCTCCGGATTCGCGGGCACGGTCCTCGCGCTCACGAGCGTCTCCGTCGGCACGGGCTCCACGGTCGACGGCCGCATGCTGGCCCGCAACGGCTCCGTCACGCTCGACGACGACGCGTTCATCTCCTCCACCTGCGGCACCACCACTTCGCCCATCGGCTCCGGCACGACGCCCGTCGTCACGCCGACCCCGGCGCCCTCGTCCACGCCGGCGCCGTCGCCCACCCCGCCCGCGGGATCCACGCCCACGCCCGGCGGCCCCACCGGCGGCCCGACGCCGACCCCGTCGCCCACGCCCACGCCCACCTCCGGCGT
>NZ_QWGT01000339.1 GCF_003576405.1 Clavibacter lycopersici | reverse complement strand
CGTCGGTCGCGGCCGGCGTCACGACGCTCGTGGTCGGCGCGACGACGCGCGCGGACGAGGCCGCGATGCCGGGCGTCGCCGCGTCGGCCGGAGCCGCGGTCGGCTCGACGGCGACGAGCAGCGTCACCCCGAGGCTGAGCCCCGTGACGGCGGCGATGAGTCGTGCGCGTGCGGATGCGGTGCGCGTCCCCCGTGTCGAGGCACGGCGGACGGCAGAGTGGTGCTCCCCCAATTGATCCCCCCAGATCGTCGAGGCGATATTCGCCTCATGTCGAAATGCTCGCACATGCCGAGGGTGCTGCGTGACACGTGTCCGGCCAGCACCTCCCGCACGCCTGGTCCACAGGCGACGCACACGCCCCTCGGCGGCCGTCCGACGACGCGTGCGGCCAGCGGCCCGGCGCCCGCCCACAGCTCCCGTCCGAACCCGCCGGGTACCGTGGGCGGCGACCTGCCCCGCCCGTCGGATCCGCGAGGATCCCCCCGCCCCGGAAGGCTCCATGACGAACGCCCCGCACCCCGACGCCGCCCCGTCCGCCGAGACCGAGGCGCGTCCCGGGGCGTCCGACTCCCCTGCGGCTCCGGTCGGCTTCATGGCGCTCGTGCGCGGAACGCGCGACCGCTCCGCCCGCCCGTCCCGCCTCGGCCGCCTCTTCGCCGTGGTCGCGATCGTCGAGGCGGTGACCTGGACCGGCCTCCTCGTCGGCATGTTCCTCAAGTACGTGACGGAGACGACCGAGCTCGGCGTCTACGTGTTCGGCCGCCTGCACGGCGCCGCGTTCGTCCTCTACGTGATCGTCACGGCCGTGGCCGCGATCCGCCTCCGCTGGGGCTGGAAGCCGGCGATCCTCGCGGGCGTCGCGGCGATCCCGCCGCTCGCGACGCTGCCGCTCGAGGTCGGGCTCCGCCGCCGCGGGTACCTGCGGCAGCCGGCCGACGACACGGACGGGCGTGCCGCCGCAGCCTCGACCGCCGGCTGACTCCGGTCAGATCCCCGTGTACCGCCCCGGCCGGTGGTTGAGCGCGAGCACCAGGTTGAGCAGCACCGCGCCGAGCGCCGACCACACGACGCCCACGACGGACACGACCGTGAGGCCGAGCAGGATCACGATCACGTCGAGGATCATCTGCGCGTACCCGGCCCGGAAACCGAACCGCTCCTGCACGATGAGCGCGACGATGTTGAACCCGCCGAGGCTGGATCCGTGCCGGAACACCACGAGCAGCCCGATCCCCACGAGCAAGTTGCCCGCGAGCACCCCGTAGACCGGCTGCAGCTCGAGCCCCGTGACCATGAGCGGGTGGAGCGACGAGAACAGGGACACGAGCGCGACCGAGATCGCGGTGCGGATCGTGAACCGCCACCCCTTCTTCCACACCGCGAGCGCGAAGAACGGCGCGTTGACGACGAAGAACAGCACCCCGAACGGCAGCACGCCCGTGTAGCTCAGCAGCAGCGCGAGCCCGGCGGTGCCGCCGGTGACGGCGCCGGCGTCCCGCAGCAGGAACAAGCCGAACGAGGCGACGAAGGTGCCGGTGAGGATCCCGAGCACGTCCTCGATCACGGAGTGCGGGATCCCCGCGGTCGTCGGCTCGCCGGGCGAGGGGGCGATCGGCGCGGGCAGGGGCTCGGACGCGGAAGCGGTCATGGCGGTCTCCGGGGTGGGGGGACGGGATCCGCGCGGGCGGTCGTGCCGCATCACGCGCAGGGAACAGCATGGCGGATGCGCGGGGGCGTGACGACCGCCGGCGCCTGGGCGCGCTCAGTCCGCGAAGATCGCCCCCACCGGCTCGCGCTTCTCCGCCTGGAAGCGGTCCTCCGCGCGGCCGAGCGCCCAGTAGGCGGAGAGCGACAGGACCCGGCGGTCGATGCCCCAGCCGTCCTGGAGGAGCCCGCGGATCTCCTTCATCGCGCCGCGCTCGCCGTGCGCGAAGACCTCGACCTCGCCGTCGGGTCGCTCGAGCGCCCGCACCGCGTCGACGAGGGGCGCACCCGGCACGGCGCCGGGGACGCGCGAGCGGTGGATCCACCGCACCTCCACGCCCGCGGGATGCGCGAGCGGGAGCTCGTCGGCCGGCCCGTCCACCTCGACGAGCGCCACGCCGTGCGCGTCCGCGGGCACGGCGGCGAGCGCCGCGGCGATCGCGGGCACGGCCGAGTCGTCGCCGAGCAGCACGCGCGCGAGAGCCGGATCCGCGCTCG
>NZ_QWGT01000338.1 GCF_003576405.1 Clavibacter lycopersici | reverse complement strand
CGCGGGCCTGCCCGCCGACGCCGTGCAGACGGTCGACGTGCACGGGCGCGCGGGCGCGGCGCGGCTCATGCGGGCGCGCGGCCTCGTCGACGTCCTCGTGCCCCGCGGATCCGCCGAGCTCATCCGCACCGTCGTCGAGGAGTCGACCGTGCCGGTCATCGAGACCGGGGCGGGCGTCGTCCACGTCTACCTCGACGCCTCCGCCGACGTCCGCATGGCGGTCGACATCGCGGTCGACGCGAAGGTCAGCCGCCCCAGCGTCTGCAACGCCATGGAGACGCTGCTCGTGCATCGCGACGCCGCCCCGGGCGTGCTCCCCGCCGTGCTCGACGCCCTCCGCGACCGGGGCGTGACCGTGCACGGCGACGCGGCCGTCCGCGACCTGTGGCCCGCCGCCGTCCCGGCGACCGACGACGACTGGGCGGCCGAGTACCTCTCCCTCGACGTGGCGGTCCGCGTGGTCGACTCGGTGGAGGACGCCGTCGCCCACATCGCCCGCTGGTCGACGCACCACACCGAGTCCATCGTCACCAGCGACCTGGCCGTCGCGGAGCGCTTCCTCGCCGCCGTCGACTCGGCCGTCGTCATGATCAACGCGTCCACGCGCTTCACCGACGGATCGGAGTTCGGCTTCGGTGCGGAGGTCGGCATCTCCACGCAGAAGCTGCACGCGCGGGGGCCGATGGGCCTGCAGGAGCTCACGAGCACCAAGTGGATCGTGCGCGGGAGCGGGCAGGTCCGCGGCTGACGGCACGCCAGGCGGCGGGTGCGCCCCGCACGGGGGCCCGCCGGTAGGATGGCAGGCGCCGCCTCCGCTCGACGGGGCGTGCCACGAACGGAGATCCCATGCACGCGCTGACCACGACCATCCTCGCCGAGACCGAGCACGCCATGGAGCTCGCGGCGCCCCTCTGGGTGTTCCCGGCCGTCGCGGCGGTCGCGTTCCTCGCGCTGGGCGTCGTCATGTTCAGCTTCCGCGACGTGAGCAACCGCCACTCGGAGAAGTGGGGCAAGCCCCCCGTCGCCGAGCAGGGCCACGGCACCGCCGACTCCACGCACTGAGCGCGAGCACCGGCCACATGACGACAGCCGCGACCCCGCGCCTCCGCATCGGGGTCATGGGCGGCACGTTCGACCCCATCCACAACGGCCACCTCGTCGCCGCGAGCGAGGTGCAGCAGCACCTCCAGCTCGACGAGGTGATCTTCGTCCCCACCGGGCAGCCGTGGCAGAAGCAGACGGTCACGGACGGCGAGCACCGCTACCTGATGACCGTGATCGCCACCGCGGCCAACCCGCGCTTCACGGTCAGCCGCGTCGACATCGACCGCGCCGGCACCACGTACACGATCGACACGCTCCGCGACATCCGGCGCACGCACCCGGACGCGGAGCTGTTCTTCATCACGGGCGCGGACGCGATCCAGCAGATCCTCGGCTGGAAGGACGTCTCCGAGCTGTGGGACCTGGCGCACTTCGTCGCCGTCACCCGCCCGGGCCACGACCTCACCGAGAGCGGCCTCCCGCACGCCGACGTAAGATTGCTGGAGGTCCCGGCGCTGGCGATCTCCTCGACCGACTGCCGGAGCCGAGTCGGACGCGGTTTCCCCGTGTGGTACCTCGTCCCCGACGGAGTCGTCCAGTACATCTCCAAGCACCACCTGTATCGGAGCCCGCAATGACCCCCTCCCACGACGCGCCCGACACCGGGCCGACCTCGTTCGACGACGGTCCCGCTCCCGCGACCCTGGGGCTCAGCCGCCGTGAGATGCGCGCCGCCGAGCGCGCCCGCGCCCGGGAGCTCGGCATCGACGAGGCCGGCGACGCCCCGGTCGAGGGCACGTCGCCTGCCGAGGACGGCTCTCCGACGGCCGCCGCTGACGGGACATCCGCGGCGTCGGCCCCGGCTGCGGACGAGCCCGAGATCGTGGCGTCCGCCGGCGGCGACGGATCCACCCCCCAGCCCGAGGAGACGACGACGTCCCCCGCGGCCCCCGCTCCCGGCGTCGGCCCCGAGACCTCCGCGATCCTCCTGTCCGGCGGCGTGCTCACCCGCCGCCAGCTCCGCGCCATCCGCGAGGCCGAGGAGGCCGCCCGCGAGCAGCGCGGATCCGAGCACGACGATCCGCAGGCGACAGCCGCCCCCGCGGCGGCCCCTGCCCCGACCGACGAGGGGCGCTCGGCCGCGGCCGTCGACGACGCGCCGCCCGCATCAGCC
>NZ_QWGT01000337.1 GCF_003576405.1 Clavibacter lycopersici | reverse complement strand
CCCGCTGCCCGAGCGCGCGGCCGGTCGCCACGAGCCGGTGCGCGAGCACGGGGGCCGCGAGGGCGTCGACGTCGTCGGGCAGCACGAAGTCGCGCCCGTCGAGCGCCGCCCGGGTCTTCGCGGCGCGGATGAGCTGGAGGGTGGCGCGGGGGCTCGCGCCGAGGCGGATGTCCTCGTGGCCGCGGGTGGCCTGCACGATGGCGACCGTGTAGCGGGACACGGGGTCGGACACGTACACGCCGCGGGCCGCGTGCATCATCGCGTCGAGGTCCTCCGCGTCGACCACGGGCCGGAGCTCGTCGAGCGGGCTCACGGTGTCGCGCGAGCGGAGCATGGCGAGCTCGGCGGATGCGTCCGGGTAGCCCATCGAGATCCGGGCCATGAAGCGGTCGCGCTGCGCCTCGGGCAGCGCGTAGGTGCCCTCCATCTCCACCGGGTTCTGCGTGGCGACGACGGTGAAGGGCTGCTGCAGCGGATGCGTGACGCCGTCGACCGTGACCTGCCCCTCCTCCATGCACTCCAGCAGCGCCGACTGGGTCTTGGGGCTGGCGCGGTTGATCTCGTCGCCGATGACGATGTTGGCGAACACGGCGCCGGGCTGGAACTCGAAGCGGTGGTCGGCCTGGCTGTAGACGGAGACGCCCGTGACGTCCGAGGGCAGGAGGTCGGGCGTGAACTGGATGCGGTTCACCGTGCAGTCGACGCTGCGGGCGAGCGCCTTGGCGAGCATGGTCTTGCCGACGCCCGGGACGTCCTCGATGAGGAGGTGGCCGCCGGAGAGGAACACGGTGAGCGCCATGCGCGTCGCGTCGTGCTTGCCGGACATGACGGAGTCGATGTTGCCGAGGATCAGGTCGGCGAGCCGGCGGACCTCCTCCAGCGGCATCGCGGGCGCGTGGTCCGCCTGACGCGCGGCGGCGCGGATGCGGGCGGGATGCGGTCCCGACCCGGCGTGCAGGGGGACGGACTCGGACTCGGGACTCGTCACGGAGGTCCTCCAGCGTCGTGGGCGTCTTGGCAGCATACGTCAGCGGTCCGAGAGCGTCCGGCCCGCCTCCGGGGGCGGACATGCCGGGTAGCGTTGACGCCCGTGCACCCCGCCCCGTACGCCGTCGTCCCGCGCCCCGCCGGGGTACGCCCGTGACCCGCATCGTCGCCGGGTTCGCCGGCTCCCTCGTCCTGCGCGTGCCGCGGACGGGCACGCGGCCCACGAGCGACCGCGTGCGCGAGGCCCTGTTCTCCGGGCTCGAGGCCCGGGATGCGCTCGACGGCGCGCGCGTGCTCGACCTGTACGCGGGATCCGGCGCCCTCGGCCTCGAGGCCGCCAGCCGGGGCGCGCGCGCGGTCGTCCTCGTGGAGCGCGCGGTGCCCGCGGCGGCCGTCTGCCGGTCGAACGCCGGGATCGTCGAGCGGGCCGCGCCCGCGGGGTCCGTCCCCGGGATCCGCGTGGCCGCCCAGAGCGTGCACGCCTTCCTCGCGGGCGACCGGGGCTCCTACGACGTCGCCTTCCTGGATCCGCCGTACGAGGTCGGCGACGCCGAGCTGGCGGACGAGCTGGCCGCGCTGGTCCCGCGGCTCGTCGACGGCGCCGTCGTCATGGTCGAGCGCAGCGCCCGCTCCGCCGAGCCCGCGTGGCCCGCGGGGATCGCGCTCGACCGGCGGAAGGCGTACGGCGACACCGTCGTGTGGTGGGCGGTCGCGGAGTCGCCCGACGCCGCGGACGATGCCGCCGCGGAGGTCGACGCCGCCGACGGGGCGGACGCGCCCGCGGACTAGCGCGCGCCGTCCCAGTCCGCGTACGGGTCCCAGCCGCCCCGCGGCGTGCGCGGACCGGTGTACGCCGCGCCGTCGACCGTGACGGCGGGCCCGTCGGCGCCGGCCGCGACGACCGTGCCGATGGGGCGGAAGGGATGCGGCAGCGCCCGTCCCGCGGGGAACGCCGCGACGAGCGCGTGGTCCTCTCCCCCGGTGAGGACCAGGTCGAGCGCCAGCGGCGGCAGGGAAGGATGCGCGGCGGCCACCCGGCGCGCGTCGTCCGCGAGGGCGGCGCATGCGAGGTCGACGCCCACGCCGCTCGCGCGCGCCATCCGGCCGAGGTCGAGGAGGAGCCCGTCGGAGACGTCGAGCATCGCGGTCGCCCCCGCGCGCGCCGCGTCGACCCCGGCAGTGAGCGGCGCGACGGGCGCCAGCTGCGCCTCCACCGCGTCCGGATGGGCGGCGCGCA
>NZ_QWGT01000336.1 GCF_003576405.1 Clavibacter lycopersici | reverse complement strand
CGACGTGCGCGGCGTGGGCGCGGGCGAGGTGCCGACCGACGAGACGAACCTCGTCGTCACGGCGAGCGCCGCGCCGAGCTCACGGGCGGCCTCCCGCGCGGGCCGCGCGGCGTGGAGGCGCTCCAGGTCGATGCGGCCGGGCGCCACGTCGATCACCCGCACGACGCGCGCTCCCCCGGCGGGCTCCGCCTCGGCGAGCCACGCGATCCCCGCCGCCTCCGCCTCGAAGAAGCCGCGCGGCGCGTCCGGCCGCTCCTTCCGGAAGGCCTCCGCGCCCCCGTGGTCGCCAGATCCCGCAGCCGTCATGCCCGCTCCCCCGCCTCGCGGGCGGCGCGTCCGCCGCCCTCCCGTCGCATCCAGCATGCCCACCCGGTCTGTCCGCGTCGCGCACCCGACACGCGCCGGACCGCCCGCGTATCCCGGGGGCACAGGGGCGGCGGGTAGGGTCGCCGACGTGATCCGAGTAGGCATGAGCACCACCTGCGTGTACCCCCAGCCCGTCGAGAACGCCTTCGCCATGGCGAAGCGCGCGGGGTTCGACGGCGTCGAGATCATGGTGACGAACGACGAGGTCACCCAGGACGCCGCCGCCCTCCGGGCCATGTCGGAGAAGCACGGCCTGCCGATCCTCTCCATCCACGCGCCCGTGCTGCTGCTCACGCACTTCGTGTGGGGCCGCGACCCGAAGGTGAAGCTGGAGCGGTCCGCCGAGCTCGCGCGTGCCGTCGGCGCGCCCGCCGTCGTGGTGCACCCGCCGTTCCGCTGGCAGGCCGGCTACGCCGAGTCGTTCCTCGAGATCGTGCGCTCCATCCAGACGGAGACGGGCGTCGAGATCGCGGTCGAGAACATGTTCCCGTGGCAGGTCGCCGGCCGCAGCATGAAGGCGTACGCGCCCGGCTGGGATCCGCGCGACATGGACTGCGACGCCACAACGCTCGACTTCTCGCACGCCTCGCTCTCCGGCCAGGACGCGCTCGAGATGGCCAAGGCCCTCGGGCCGCGCCTCCGCCACGTGCACCTGTGCGACGGATCCGGCTCGCAGGACGACGGCCGCATCCTCGACGAGCACCTCCTCCCCGGCCGCGGCACGCAGCCCGTCGCCGAGACGCTCCGCTGGCTCGCCGAGCAGGGCTGGCAGGGCGGCGTCGTCGCCGAGGTCAACACCCGCAAGGCCAAGACCGAGGAGCAGCGCCTCGCCATGCTGATCGAGACGCGCGAGTTCGCCCAGCGGCAGCTCCGGCTCGACACCGCGCCGGAGAGGACGCCCGTGGCGCCGCCCGTCGTGTCCGGGTACCAGCGGCTCCGCACCGCGCTCCGCCGCGACCGGTGATCCGCCGCACGCGCTGACAGTCCTCCCATGCCCTTCCGGCCCGTCCGACACGCCCGCCCGTCCCGCTCGGGACTCCCACGCAGCCGCGCGGGGTTGGATGGAGGAGGGGATCGTCCCCGCACATGATCGACGCCGCGCGTGGCCCCGCCCGCCCGACGTCGGGACCGGAGACACCATGAGCACCACCGTGCACCTCGAGATCCAGGTCGACGAGAGCCGCCTGGCCGACGTCGCCGACGTCCTCGGCGAGACCCTGCAGGCCACCCGCGCGTTCGCGGGCAACGAGGGCCTCGAGGTCCTCGTCGACGACGCCGACCCCGCGCGCATGGTCGTCGTGGAGCAGTGGGCGTCGACCGCCGACCACGACGCCTACGTCGCCTGGCGCGCCACGCCCGAGGGCGCCGCGCGGCTCGGCGAGGTGCTGGCCGCACCGCCCGTGACCCGCGTGTACAGCGGGCGCATCGCGCTCGCGCTGTAGCGGCGCGCACCGCACGACGACGACGGCCGCCCGGCATCCCGGGCGGCCGTCGTCGTGCGGGTACGGATGCCGGTCAGCGCCCGCTGAGGTCGTAGGGCCGCTGGTGCGGATCCACCGTGGCGAGGTAGCCGCCGTCCGCGAGGGCGGAGGGGACGGCGATCGTGCCGCGCACCGTCGCCGTCGTGCCCGCGACGTCGATCTCGAGGACGGATCCCGTGCCCGCCCGGGACAGGAAGAGCTCGGAGCCGTCGTCGGACGCGGCGAGGAAGCGCGCCGCGGATCCGGCGCTCGCCGACTGCCCGAGCGCCGGCAGGCGCACGGTGGTCACGGCGCCGTCGTACAGGCCCGAGCGGCCGCGGGCGACGAGGGACAGCGTGTCCGTCCCGCCCGCCGTGACGACGGCGGCCGCGTACCCGGGCG
>NZ_QWGT01000335.1 GCF_003576405.1 Clavibacter lycopersici | reverse complement strand
GCGCTGGTCACGTGGCGAGCGTACCGATGCCCGGGCGCGGCGACCGCCCGCGGAGCGCTCGCCGGCGCGCGGCGGATCAGCGGACGAGGTCGCCGAACGGCTCGGGCGGCGGCGGCAGCTGGCCCGCGGCCAGGAGCACCGCCTCCTCGAGGGAGTCGGCGAGGTCCTCCCACCGGTCGTCGCACGCATCGCAGCCGCACTGCGGGAACGCCTCGGACGTCCTCCGGCCCGCGTGCAGCAGCACGCCCGGGAACGCCGTGTACTCCAGCGTGAGCGTCCGGCCGTTCCCGTCCCGCGGCGCGAGCCGGACGGAGCGGACGGCGTCGGGATGCGGGTCCGCGAGGGACGGATCCGCACCCTCCACGGTCGTCACCTCGTGCGTCGCCGCGAGGTGCGCCACGAGGGCGTCGGCCACGGCGTGCAGCGGCGCGAAGCGCTCGAGGTGCGACGTGCGCGTGTAGGCGTCCTCGGCCGGGGTGCCGGTGTCGTCCCAGCGCGATCCGTAGGGGATGCCGTCGTCCGCGATCGCGGGCGGGGCGTCGATCGCGGGGCGGACGTAGGCGGGCATCCCCGGAGGCTAGCTGCCGCCCGCCCGGAGGCGCATGCCCCCGAACGGCCGACGGCGGCGGACGTCCCTCGACGGACGGATCCGCCTAGCGGGGCAGCGCGTTCCCGTCCGCGTCGAGGTGGTCGCGCCAGCTGCGCTTCGGCTCCCAGCCGAGGAGGCGGCGCGCCTTCGCGGTCGAGATGCCCGAGGAGTCCACGCGCTCGATCGCGCGCAGCTCGATGGCGTCGCCGTAGTGCCGCTTCAGCTCCGCCGCGAAGTCGTGGCCGCCCGCGTTGTCGGCGGCCGCGATGTAGAACACCTCGTGGCCGGGCAGGTCGGAGGCGACGGAGAGCACGATCGCGTCGGCCAGGTCGTCCGCGTCGATGTAGCTCCAGAGGTTCGCGGTGAGCACGCTCGCGTCGCGCACCTGCTTGCCGAGGTTCGACGCGTAGTTGTCGTCGTTGTGCACGGTGCTCGGGCGGAGCGAGATCACGCGGATGTCGGAGCGGCGCACGGCCGCGTCCATCAGCTGCTCGCCGAACGCCTTCGAGAGGGCGTACGGATCCTGCGGGTGGAGCGGGTGCTCCTCGTCCACGGGCGCGTAGTCCGGCAGGAACGGCCGCTCCGGGAAGAAGTTGCCGACGATGCTCTCGCTCGAGATGTTCACGAAGCGCGGCACCCCGAAGCGCACGGCGGCCTCGATGAGGTGGAACGTCGACATGAGGTTCGTCTGCAGCACGACGTGCGCGGGGTTGCCGGTGGGCTGCGGGATCGCGGCGACGTGGACGACCGCGTCCATCCCGGCGACGACCGCGAAAGCGTCGCCCTGGTCGGTGAGGTCGGCCATCACGTAGCGGCCGGGGACCACGACGCCGGCGTCGAAGACGGGACGGACGAGGTCGACGCCCGTGACGTCGTGCCCGGCGGCGACGAGCGCCTCGACGGCGGCGCGGCCGACCTTGCCGCGGGATCCGGTGACGAGGACCTTCACGACGCGGCCCCGTCCTGGGGAGCGTCGGCCGGTGCCTTCATCACGACGGGCGTGAACGGGTCGTCCTCGAGCCGCTCGGCGAACCACGTCTCGTCGACGTAGCCCTCCGACCACAGCTTCAGCGGCGTCGCGACGGTGGGCGTGAACAGCTCCCACCGGGTCCAGAGGCGGGCCTCCTCGGTCATCATGCGGCCGACCTCGCGGGTCCAGCGGACGACGACGTGGTCGGCGGGCAGCAGGCGCTCGAACGCGGCCTGCGCCTCGGCGAGGCGGGCGGACCTCGTGCCGTCGCCCGACACCTGCTCGGCGCTCAGGGCGAGCACCAGCGTCCAGGTCGTGCTCTGCAGCTCGGGGTCGCGGGGCGCGACGGCGGCGTCGGCTCCCGTCGTGACGGGGGTGGTGTCGTGGCTCATGCGGCGTCGCGCTCCTCGTGTCGATCGAGTCTGTCACGCGGTGTGGCGCGCGTCCGGGGCGCGGAGGTGCGCCGGGACGCTCGATCCGCCGTCGCCCCGCGGATTTCCTCAGGCACGGAAACGAAAGTGGATGGTGTTGTCCGCCCATATTTCGGTTACCGTCGAAAGGTCCGCGCTCCACCGACCTCGACGAGGCCCGCCATCTCCCGCACCGCACGCACCTCCCGCCCCGCCGTCCGGCGCCCGCGGAACGCGACCGCGCCGCGCGTCCGACTGGCCGCCGTG
>NZ_QWGT01000334.1 GCF_003576405.1 Clavibacter lycopersici | reverse complement strand
CCGGGCGCCGGCACTCCGGACACCGCCGCGGCCTCCCCGCGCGCCGACGGCGAGGCCGAGCGCAGCTGAGCCGCGCGCGTCAAGCCGGGTCCGCGGATCCGTCGCGTTCCCGCGGCACGTAGGCGACCCAGCGACCGGTGGTGGACGGTGTCGTGTCGCGCACCGCGGCCGGCGTCGAGCGCCTCGACGGCGTGAGGCGCCTGGACGTGGTCAGGATCCCAGGGACTCAGAACGCGAACGCCGCGCCGAGCCCCAGGCCGAAGGTCAGCGCCGCCATGCTCGTGAGCTGCAGCGAGAGGATCAGCTCCTTGGGGGTGCGGCCGGTGCACGCGATGATCGCGGCCGGCAGCGCCAGCACGAGCGTGAACAGCACCAGCAGCGCCTTCGGGTAGAAGAGGAAGAAGAAGACCACGACCCCGTAGGCGATCGCGATCTCGACGCAGTAGAGGATCCGCGAGCCGCGCGGGCCGAGCCGCACCGCGAGGGTGCGCTTGCCGACCTTCCCGTCCTGCTCGATGTCGCGGATGTTGTTGACCATGAGCACCGCGCAGGCGAACGCGCCCGCCGCGACGCCTCCCAGCCAGCCCTCGCCCGTGATCATGCCGATGAGGATGAACTGCGTGCCCGCGGTCGCGACCAGGCCGAAGAACACGAAGACGACCACGTCGCCGAGTCCCGCGTAGCCGTACGGGCGCTTGCCGCCGGTGTAGAAGTAGGCCGCGACGATCGCGACGGCGCCGACCGCGAGCAGCCACCAGTGGCCGGTGATGAGCACGATCGCGAGGCCGGCGACCGCGGCGAGGCCGAAGAACGTGAGCGCCACCGTGAGCACGGTGCGCGGCTTCGCGGCGCCGGATCCGGTGAGGCGGGCGGGGCCGACGCGCACGTCGTCGGTGCCGCGGACGCCGTCGGAGTAGTCGTTGGCGTAGTTCACGCCGATCTGCAGCAGCACGGCGACGGCGAGGCAGAGGAGCGCGAGGCCGAGGGAGACGCCCTCGTCGGGGCCCATCGCGCGGGCGGCGCCCGTGCCGATCGCGACGGGGGCGACGGCGAGCGGGAGGGTGCGGATGCGGGCGCCGGAGATCCAGTCGCGCGCGGTGGCCTTCCGTGCCTTCGCGGGGTTGCCGGAGCGGGCCTTCGCGGGCGATCCCGGACGGGTGCGGGCTGCGGACGAGGGGGCCTGCCGGGTGCGCTTCTTCTTCTGTGCCACGAGGGGCGATCCTACGCGCCGCCCTGATGCGCGGAAGCGCGGGTCAGCGGCTGCCGCCGACCGGCGACGGCGCCCAGCCGTCCGCCGGGCAGTTCCAGCGCATGATCGCGTGGCGGCCGTGCTCGAAGCCCAGCTCGCTGAGCGTGGAGGTGGAGAGGGTGAGGATCCCGCCGGCCTCCGGAGGCAGGTCGACCCACGCGACGGCGAGCGCGCGGATCACGTGCGCGTGCGCGACCAGCAGCACGTCCTGGCCGGATTCGAGCACGGGCAGCACCCGGTCGAGCACCTGCATCACGCGCGCCCGCACCTGCCCGGACGTCTCGCCGGGAGTGTCGCCCACGGGCACGCCGTCGGTCCAGAGGTCCCAGTGGCCGCGCTCAGCCTGGATGTCGGCGGTGGTGCGTCCCTCGTAGGCGCCGTAGTCGAACTCCACCAGCCGGTCGTCGGTCTCGGCCTGGTCGCCGTAGCCGATGAGCTCGGCCGTGCGCTGCGCGCGCGAGCGGGGGCTGGCGAGCACCAGGCCGAACTCGGTGCCGGCGAGCACGGCGCCGACCGCGCGCGCCTGCTCCTCGCCGGTCTCGGTGAGGGGGATGTCGGTCGTGCCGGTGTGGCGTCCGTTGACGCTCCACTCGGTCTGCCCGTGGCGCACCATGACGATGCGGCCGCGGACCTTCTCCTGCCACTCCGGGGTGCCGGGGATCTCGGCCCGGGCGATCGCGGCGTCCACCTCCGCGTACATCGGCGCGACGTCGTCGCGGGCGAGGCGCTTGGCGGTGGCGGGGTTCATGCCGGTCATCGTGGGGGTCTCCTCCGTCGCCCGGGAGGGGTGGCGGGCGACATCCGACTCTACGCCCGGCGGATCCCCGGGGCTCAGTGCACGTGCTCCAGCAGGTCGAGCCCGACCACGCCCAGGGCGTCGCGGACGGCCAGCCGGGCGCGCAGGTCGGCGTCGTCGAAGTGGACCATCACGGCGTAGGCGACCGCGCCGCGCGGCCCGCGCAGCACGCCGGCCTCGGCGCGCACGCCCCGGT
>NZ_QWGT01000333.1 GCF_003576405.1 Clavibacter lycopersici | reverse complement strand
GGCCCGGAGCGCGCTCGCGGCGAGCATGTCGTTCTGGGCGAGGATCGCCGTGGGCCGCGACGGCAGGTCGAGCAGCACGCCCGCGGCGCGCTCCCCCGCCTCGAGGTCGCGCCCGCCCGCCTCGACGCGGACGGCGTCGGGGAAGACGCTGCGCACGGCGCGGAGCCGCTCGCGGATAGTGCGGTTGACGATGGCCTCGAGGTCGCGGCCCACCGGGAGCACGGGGCCGGGCGGGCCGTCCTCCTCGATGCGCGTCGTGCGCATCAGCACGGCGACGCGGCGGTGGCCGAGGTCGCGCACGTGGCGGGCGAGCTCGCCCATGCCGCGGGCGTCGTCGATGTCGACCACGGCGACGCCCTCCCCGTGCGGACCCTCCACGCCGACCATGGGGATCCGGCGTGCGCGCAGCCCGGGCAGGAGCGCGTCCACCTCCTCGCCGCGGGTGAGGAAGACGACGGCGTCGACGGGCATGCCCTCGAGCAGGGGCGCGGATCCCTCGCGCGGCTCGCGGCGGCCCGGCAGCAGCAGCTGTCCCACGTCGAGCTCGTCGAGCGCCTCGCTGAGGCCCGCCATGGTCGCGAGCGCGACCGGGTTCTGGAACGCCCGGCGGATGCTGCCCGCGACGACGACGCCCACGATGCCCGAGCGGCCGCTCTTCAGGGACCTGGCCGTGGGATCCGGGCCCGCGTAGCCGATGCTGGCGGCGGCGCGCAGGATCCGGGCGCGCGTGGCCGGCGTGATCGAGCCGGTGCTGCGGTACGCGAGCGACGCCGTGGAGGTGGACACGCCCGCGAGGGCGGCCACGTCGGCGAGGGTCACGGAGGTGCGCGGCGAGTTCCTCCTCATGCGCCTCACCCTATTCAGCGGGCGCGGGACGCCGCGCGCGTTCGTCGCCGGGGAGCCCGATCGCCACGCCTCGTTCACTCCCGGGCCACCGTCGGCCCGCACCATCGAAACGATGCGATCCGCATCGCTCCCCCAGCAGAAGGACACCCGACCCGTGATCCCCCGCCGTTCCCTCCTCGCCCTCGCCGCCGCCGCGTCCGCCGCCGTCGCGCTCGCCGGCTGCGCTCCCACCACGAGCACCGAGGCCCAGGCCCAGAACCACGCCGTGACCGACGCATCCGGCACCGTCCGCGTCTTCATCTCCGGCGACACCAACGTCCAGGCCCTCTGGGACGACGGGATCATCCCGGCGTTCGAGAAGGCGAACCCCGGCGCGTCCGTCACCACGACCCTCGACCTCCACGGCGAGCACGACGCGCAGACCATGGCCACGCTCACGAGCTCGGTGCAGGGCGGATCCGACCCCGGCTACGACCTCATCGACGCCGGCTTCACCGCGGCGGCCGGCTCCGGCGGGCTCCTCGCGCCCGTCTCGGCCGACACCATCCCGAACCTCGCGACCGTGCCGGAGACGACCGTGCAGTCCGGCGGCGGCTTCGGGATCCCCTACCGCGCCTCGTCCGTCCTCCTCGCCTACGACTCCACGAAGGTGCAGACCCCGCCGAAGACGCTCGCGGACCTCCTCTCCTGGATCCAGGCCAACCCCGGCGAGTTCGCCTACAACTCCCCGGCCACCGGCGGATCCGGCGCCGCCTTCGTCACGACGGTCCTCGACACGCACATCGACGACGCCACGCGCGAGAAGATGACGACCGGCTACGACCAGTCGCTCGAGGGCGCCTGGGACGCGGGCTTCGACGAGCTCAAAGGCCTGAACGCCTCCATGTACCAGGGCGGCGTCTACCCGAACGGCAACAACCAGGTGCTCGACCTGCTCGGCACGGGCGCCATCGAGATGGCCCCCGTCTGGAGCGACCAGGTCATCACGGCGCAGAAGTCGGGCACGCTGCCCGCGACCGTGAAGTACGCGCAGATCTCCGACCCCGCCTTCACCGGCAGCGCGTCCTTCCTCGGCATCCCGAAGACGGCCGAGCACGCGGACGTCGCGCAGGAGCTCGCCGACTACGTGCTCTCCGCCGAGGGCCAGGGCATCATCGCCAGCACCATCGCGGGGTACCCCGTCATCTCGCTCGACCAGGTGCCCGAGGACCTGAAGGCCCAGTTCGCCTCGGCCGACCCCTCGACGCTGCGCCCCGGCTACTACAGCAAGATGGCGTCGGACATGTCGAACCTCTGGGACCAGAAGGTCCCCGGGCAGTGACGGCCGTCGGGACCGCGGCTCCCGCCGCACCGGCCGTGCGCGCGCGGCGGGTCTCCCCGGAGGCCCGCCGCGCCGG
>NZ_QWGT01000332.1 GCF_003576405.1 Clavibacter lycopersici | reverse complement strand
GGGGGGGGGGCGGGGGGGGGGGGGGGGGGGGGGGGGGGGGGGGGGGGGGGGGGGGGGGGGGGGGGGGGGGGGGGGGGGTCAGCGCAGAGGCGTCAGCTGCGCGATGATCGGCCGGTGGTCGCTGCCGGCGCCGTCGCGGTCCTCGACGACGCGGAAGCCCGTGACCGCCCATCCGGGCGTCGCCATGATGTGGTCGATCGGCGTGCCGAGCAGCGCGGGGATCCCGGTCGGCCAGGTGCCGACGGCGGCGTTGCCCGATGCGCGCGCCGCGTCGACGCACTCGCCGAGGTCGGTGACCTGGTCGCGCTCGGTGGGCGTGCCGCCGTAGCGGCTCATGTGGTCGAGGGTCGCGTTGAAGTCGCCCGCGATGATCACGTTGCCCTCGTCGCAGCGCTTCCCGAGCCACGCGAGGTCGGCGCGCCAGTTCTCCATCTGCTCCGGGATGGGGGAGACGGGGTGCACGGCCATGATCACCGGCCCGTTGCCGTCGACCGGCTCCATGATGACCGTGGGCAGCACGCTCGTGGTGCCGCGGGACTCGTCCATCCGGTAGTCGCCGTAGGCCGCGCTGATGAGGATGGTGGTGGAGCGGGCGGCGGCCACGTCGTCGAACGCGGCGGTGCGGACCCACATCGGCCGCCCCGCCTCGCGCATGAGCACCGCGATCTCCGCGCCGGTCTCCTCGCGCGTCTCGGGGAGCGTGATGACGTCGGCGCCGGACTCGATCGCCAGGTCGGCGACAGCGCGGGCTCCCGTCGCGCCGCCGAGCGTGTTCCATGACAGGACGGTGACGTCCTCGTCCTGCGGCTCGGCGAAGGCCGTGTCGCCGAGCCCGCGCGTGGCGAGCACGGCCGAGTTCGCGCCGATGAACACGACGAGCAGGACGGCGAGGCTGCCGAGGAGGCGGCGACCCGGGCGGATCACCAGGCAGAGCACGAGGGTCAGCAGCAGGACGGCGGCTGCCGCGGCGACGAGGCCGCCGCGGATGGCGACGGCGTGGGCGACGAGGTAGGTCTGCTCCAGACCCAGCAGCTGCGGCCACGTGACGACGAGGAGCCCTGCGGCCGTGATGAGGATGACTGCTGCTCCGACGACGCGACCCATGACGTCGCCCACACTATGGCGGCTCTCTGGGAGAGCGCCGCCGCGGGACCGCGCGGGCCGGGGCGCCCGGGGGCCGCCGCGTAGGATGGCGGGATGCCGGAGGAGCAGCCAGGTCCCATCGACCTGCACACGCACAGCTCCGTGTCGGACGGCACCGAGTCGCCCGCCGAGCTCGTCGCCCAGGCCGCCGCGCAGGGCCTCTCGGCCGTGGCGCTCACCGACCACGACTCCACCGCCGGCTGGGCCGACGCCTCCGCCGCCGCCCTCGCGCACGGCATCACGCTCGTCCCCGGCATGGAGATGAGCACGCAGCTCGAGTACGCGAGCGTCCACGTCCTCGCCTACCTCTTCGATCCCCGGGACGCCGACCTCGCGGCCATGACCGCCCGCGTCCGCTCCGAGCGCATGACCCGCGCCGAGGCGATGGTCGGCCGCATCTCCCGCGACTACGCGCTCACCTGGGCCGACGTGCTCGCGCAGACCACGCCGGGCAGCACCATCGGCCGGCCCCACATCGCCGACGCGCTGGTGGCGCGCGGCCACGTGGCGACGCGCACGGCCGCGTTCGAGAGCATCCTGCACTGGCAGGGCGGCTACTACCGGCCGCACTACGCGCCGGATCCGATCCTCGGCGTCGAGCTGATCACGGCGGCGGGCGGCCTGGCCGTCCTCGCGCACCCGGGTGCCCGCGGGCCGGAGCGCGTGCTGTCGGACTCGCGCATGACCGCGCTCGTCGCCGCGGGCCTCTTCGGGCTCGAGGTGCGGCACCGCGACAACCCGCCCGCGTCCCGCGTGCGGCTCACGGAGCTGGCGGAGCGGTTCGGGCTCGAGGTCACGGGATCCAGCGACTACCACGGCGACGGCAAGCCCAACCGGCTCGCGGAGAACACCACCGAGCCCGCCGTGCTCGCCCGCATCGTCGAGCGTGCCTCGGGCTGGGCGCCGGTCGTGCCCGAGCCGGCCGGCTGATCCGACCTCGCGCCCGCTCGCCCGTGACCACGGGCGGCGGGCATGCGAGAGGGGCCGCATCCGGTGGATGCGGCCCCTCTCGTCGTGCGGTGCGGCGCTAGGACGTCGCGGTCGGGCGGTCGCCGCCCGAGCGACGGCGGCGGTTGCGCGAGCGCGGGCGGGTCTGGCCGTCGGCGT
>NZ_QWGT01000331.1 GCF_003576405.1 Clavibacter lycopersici | reverse complement strand
CCGCGGTCGGCGTCGCGGCCGTGGGTCCGGTGGGGTTCGTCGCGCTCGCCGCCCCGCACCTCGCCCGCCGCCTGATGCCCGGGAGTCGCGGCCGCATGGCCCCCGCGATCGTGGTCGGGGCGCTGCTGCTGAGCGTCGCCGACCTCGTGGCCGGGCGCCTGCTCAGCCCGTTCCAGATCCCCGTCGGGCTCGCGACCTCCGCGCTCGGCGGCCTCTACCTGCTGTGGCTGCTCGCGGCGCCGGACACGTCCCGCCGGGCGGCCTCGGGCGGATGATCCGCCGGGCGGCCTGTCCTCAGTCCTCCACGCGCACGCGGAAGTGCCGCGCGAAGACCGGGCCGAGCGCCATGAGCTGGTTCGAGTCGAGCACGGCGCCGCGGAGGCCGTCGGGGGTGTCGAGGTCCATGATCTCGGCGCCGCGGAGGTCGAGGTGCGTGAGGCTCGAGTCGCCGAGGTCGAGCGTGCCGATGGTGGTGCGTGCGAACGCGATGCGCATCCCGGCGGCGCCGCGGAGGTCGAGCTCCTCGATGGCGCAGTCGGTGATGAGGAGGTCGGTGATCTTCGAGCCGCGCAGGTTCACGAACCCGAGCCGGCAGTCGGTGATGTGCACCGAGGAGAGCGTGGCGTCGTAGAGCTCGGCGGATCCGACGCGGGAGCCCTCGAGGCGCACGTCGCGCATCCGGATCCGGGGCGCTTTCAGCACGGGCGCGTCGAGCCGCGACGCGAGCACGTCCACGAGGCTCGCGGCCGTGAGGTCGGCCTCGTGCAGGCGGATCCGCTCGAGCGCGCACTCCTCGAACCCGATGTCGACGAGGTCGGCGTCCGAGAGGTCGGCGTCGGCGAAGCGCAGCCGCTCGAAGCTGGCGTGCGCGTCGAGGTCCGACGGGTCGCCGTCGGCCAGGCCGTCGAGCCGCGGCTCGCTGATCCGCGGCGGCAGGATGCGGGTGGATGCGGCCATGCGGACCTCCGGTGGCGGGTGGGCACCGTCGGTGGACGGCGCCCACCACGGTACGGGAGACCCCCGCGGGAGCCCCGGTCGCGCGACACCGGAGGACCGACGCGGGCGGACCCACGCGGGTCAGGCGCGACCCGCGGAGGTCACCGCCCTGTCTGCCGGAGGTACGCCGCGTAGAAGCCCGCGCCCATCAGCCGGGCGCCCGCCGCGTCGTAGTGGATGGAGTCCTCCCCCTCGTTCGCGTGCCCCGAGACGCCCGGGACGTACGCGACCTCGGGTCGCAGCGTCGCCAGGCCGCGGTGCACGGCGTCGATGTCCTGCCGCGCGCCGTTCGACCCGATCCACTCGGGGACCATGCCGCCGACCAGGAACGGCACGGATCCGTAGCGCGTGGCGAGTCCGGCCTCGAGCTCGAGGAGGCGGTCGGCGTACTTCGCCTTCGCCGCCGTCCGCCCCGCGGCGGTGGGCTCGGAGGAGATCGCGTGCGCGTCCGACTCGCCCTGCGCCCAGATGATCGCGACCAGGCGGTTGTCCGGATCCAGCGCCAGCGCGTTGTCGATCTGCGTGGTCGCGTTCGCGTAGAGGTTCGTGAGGCCGGCCTCGACCGATCCCCGATCCGGGGTCGGATCCCACGTGAACCTCTGCACGGCGTCCGTCCGCGTCAGCGAGGTGCTGCCCTGCGCCGCGGGGACGAGGAGCACGCGCCGGCCGGGCGTCTCGTCGGCGAGGAGGGCGCGACCGAAGGTCATGCCGGGTCCGACGAGCCTCGCGTGATCCGTCATCCGCCAGGTGGTGACGTGCTTGAGGCTGTCCTCGGCGGGGACGACGCGGCCCCAGTCCGCGTCCTGCCAGTCGCCGACCAGCTGGTCGACACCGTCCTGGGTCACGTCGATGGCCGGGTCGTAGCCGAAGCCGCCGCCCTGCGCGTTCGACTGCCCGAGGATCGCGACGACGTCGTGGCCCACGCCGTCGGCGGCGCCGGCGACGGCCGTCACGCGGGCGGTCGCCGTCGCGGTGGACCGGTGGACGTCCGGCCACCCGGACCAGCTGCCCGAGACGGTGACGGTGATCCTCTTGCCGAGCGCCTGCTCGTCGAGCCGCAGCGTCGGGCCGGTCTGGCCCGGCTGCGTCACGTCGTCGAGGTACCAGCGGTAGCGGAGCGGGGTGGATGTGGTGGTCCAGTCGCCGGGCAGGGCGCGGACGGCGCTGCCCACGGTCAGCTGGCCGACGATGCGGGGCGCGGTCGTGGTGGGCGCGACGGGAGGCGCGGGCGCCGTCGTCGGCGTCGGCGTCGGGGCG
>NZ_QWGT01000330.1 GCF_003576405.1 Clavibacter lycopersici | reverse complement strand
CGTCGTCGAGGGCGCGCTGGGCGTGGGCGAGGCGCGTGCGCGCCTCCTCGCCGACCCCGCCGCGACGGGTCGAGATGAAGTCGCGCGCCGTGGCCACCTGGCTCTCGGCGGTCGACAGCGCGCGCGGCAGGTACCCGATCGCGCGCCGCACCTGCTCCTGCTGCTCCCGCAGCGGCGCGAGCGCCTCGTCGAGCCGTGCCTCCGCCTCCTGCAGCAGGGTCACGCTCGTGAGCGGATCCGCGAGCCGGCCCTGCAGCGGCTTCGCGTCGGCGATGGCCTGCTCCGCCGCCTCGACCAGGCGCGTGAGCTCGGGCATGCGCCCGCCGCGCTGGGCGGCGCGGGCGTCCTGGATGTCGCTGCGGACGTCGGCGATCTCCTCCTGCACGCGCGTGGACGCGTGCTCGAGGTCGGACGAGACGCGGTCGACTCCGTCGAGGAGCTGGCCTGCCTGCCCGACGGCCTGCTGCGCCGCGCGCACCTTCACCGCGATCTCGCCGGTGGATGCGCCTCCCGCGCGGATCGCCTCGGCCGCCTCCTGCGCGGTGTCGGTCGCGAAGGAGAGGAGCGAGCGGGCCTGGTCGACGTTGCCCGTGACCGTGGTCATCGACGGGCCGGCGTAGCGGCGGCCGAGGAGATCGACCGCCTCCTGCGTGCGGTCGATGCGCGACTTCAGCGTCTCCGCGTCGGTGACGATGGCGGCGAGAGTCTGGGGCGCGTTCTCCTCGAGCGCGCGCAGCTCCTCGAAGGACTCCGCCTGCGCGTCGAGCTCGGCCCGGGCCTCCTCGCACAGCTCGACGATGCGGGCGGCCCAGGTGCGGCGCTCCTCGTCGGTGTCCTCGATGGTGTCGTCGAGCTTCTGCTTGAGGGCGAACGCCTCGCGGACCTTGCCGCCCGCGGACGCGAGCACCTCGCGGTACGGCCCGACCGCGCCGGATCCGAACTCCGCCTCCGCGAAGCCGACCTCCTGCTCGCTGGTCTCGAGGGCGTCGTCGAGCTGGACGAGCATGCTGCCCGCGCGCTGCTCGGCGGTCTTCATCTCCGCGAGCGCGGCCTGGCGCTTCGCCTGGACGGCCTTCTGCTTCTTGCGGCGACCGACGAGCGTCGTGACGACGGCGGCCAGGAGGATCGCGCCGAGCACGTAGAGGAGGACGAGGCCGAAGTCGATGCCGGAGTCGTTGCCACCGGAGGGGGTGGTGCCGGTGTCGGCGACGCTGCCGGTGCGCGCGACCGACTCCATGCCCTGGGCGGCGGCCACGGCGGCGCCGGACCAGTCGTCGGCCTGGAGCTGGGGCACGATCACGGTCTCCTCGAAGGATCCCTGGTCGCCCGAGACCTGGCCAGGGGGGAACGCGTACTCGCGACCGTCGACCGCGACGGCGAGCAGCGCGTCGGAGCTGCCGAAGCCGTTGGCCTGCTTCGCCTCGCGGCCCCATTCCGTCGGGCTCGACGCCCCGGTGAAGGTGTCGACGTAGGCGACGTGGAGCGTGACACCGGTCTGCTGCTGCAGCTGGTCGATCGCCTGCTGGATCTCCTGCTCCTGCGCGGGCGTCACCGCGTCGACCTGGTCGAGGATCGTCGCCCCGCCGAAGTCGACCGGCTCCGTGGCCTGCGCGGACATCGGCACCATGGCCCCGATCAGGCCGAGCGCGAGCGCGGCCCCCAGCAATCTCGCGGACCGCGGCATGCGACTCCTCCGTCGTCTCAAGTGCGTGCTCCATCCAGGCTAGTGGCGCGGGTGCGTGCGGTGGCCGTGCGGATCGGGGCCGGGCGGGTCATGCGAGCTCCGTCACGGTGCGGTCGCGGGGATCCCAGCGGCGGAGTCCCGCGGCCGGGGCGTCGAGCGGATCGATGCGGCCGAGCGCCGTCACGGCGGCGCCGAGCTGCTCCGTCGTGAGCCGCAGGGCGAGCGAGACATGCGGGGTCCACGACCCGGGTCGCGTGTGCGGGACGACCTCGACGGCCTCGGCATCCTGATCCGGGTCGGCGGGCGCCTGGTCGACGACCGCGTGGATCCGCGCGTGCAGCGCCAGCAGCTCCTCGTCCACCACCACCTGCCGCGCGAGCACGAGGCCGCGCGGCGGCACGCCGAACACGACCAGACCGCCGAGCCGGAGCGTCGGCAGGGGAGCGGAAGCGGCGACGGCGCGGACGGCCGCGTCCGCGGATCCGCCGAGGCCGTCGGCCGCCAGCAGCGTGACGTGCGGGCGGTTGGTCTCGCCCGCGTGGTCGGCGAGGCTCGGGATCCCGGCGGCGGC
>NZ_QWGT01000329.1 GCF_003576405.1 Clavibacter lycopersici | reverse complement strand
GGCGGCCCCCACGACGGCGGCGCGGCGCAGGGCTGCGGGCAGGGGGAGGCCGGCGGCGAGGGCCGCGACCAGGCCGGCGGTCGCGGCGTCGCCGGCGCCGGTCGGGTTGCCGGAGATCCCCGGCACGGCGGCCTGGGTCCGGCGCGTGCCGTCTGCGGTCTGGAGCAGGAGCCCGCGGGATCCGCGCGAGACGACGACCGCGTCGACGCCCTGGGCGAGCAGCGCGGCGATGCCCGCCTCCAGGTCGTCCGCGCCCGTGGCGTCGAGGAGCTCCGACTCGTTGGGCGTCAGCAGCTGGGCGCCCGCGTCGGCGGCGGCGATCAGCGCGGATCCGCTCGCGTCCACCACCACGGTCGCCCCGGCGGAGCGCCCCGCGGCCACGATCGCGGCGACCCGGGAGGCGTCGGTCGCGGGCGGGAACGACCCGGCGACGACGAGGTACCCGCCGGGCTCGCAGTGCCGGCGGACGGCGTCCTCGAGCCCGGTCCAGGCCCGGTCGTCGAGCGGATCGCCGGGCTCGGCGAGGAGGGTCGGGTGGGCGATGTCGTCGACGACCGCCACGGTGGTGCGCGTGGCGCCGGGGGCGGGCACGGTGACGGAGGCGATCCCGGCGGACATCAGCTGGCCCCGGATCCAGTCGCCGGATGCGCCGCCGAGCGGCTGCACGGACGTCGCGTCGACGCCGAGCGCCCGCAGCACGCGCACGACGTTGAGGCCCTTCCCGCCCGGCCGGCGCTCGGCCCGCTGCACCCGGACCGTCTCGCCGACGAGCTGCCGCTCCACGCGGTAGGTCACGTCGATCGCCGGGTTGGGCGTGAGCACGACTACGCGAGCCATGAGCCGCCCCCCATCACGCGCGCGACGCGGGCGCCGCGGAGCTCGACGAGGTCGGCGCGCGCTCCCGCGACGAGGGCGGGATCCGCGAGGCCGAGCGACCGCGCGGGCGTGGCGCTGGTCGCGGCGACGACCTCGTCGAGCGGCACGCCGCGGTCGAGGAGCCGGGCGACCGCGCCGCCCACGGGGGTCGTGCTGCCGGCGAGGGACGATCCGTCGGCGAGCATGGCCACCCCGTCGGCGACCACGACCGCGGATCCGGCCAGTTCGTAGGAGCCGTCCGCGAGCCCGGTGGCCGACATCGCGTCGGAGACGAGGGCGTAGCGTCCGCGTGCGGCCGCGCGCACGACGTCGACGGCGGTGTCGTCGACGTGGTGCCCGTCGGCGATCAGCTCGAGCACGAGGGCGTCGGTGGAGAGCGCGACGCCGACGGGCCCGGCGGAGCGGTGGTGCAGGGGCGGCATCCCGTTGAACACGTGGGTGGCGGCGCTCGCCCCGGCGTCGACCGCCTGGCGGACGACGTCGGCCGGGGCGTCGGTGTGGCCGATCGCGACGACGACGCCCGCGGCGACGAACGCGCGGATGGCGGGCAGCGCGCCGGGCAGCTCGGGCGCGATCGTCACCATCGACAGGGCGCCGTCGGCGGCTGCGAGCGCCTCGTCGACGTCGCCCGGCGCGAACGCGCGCAGCAGCGAGGGATCGTGCGCGCCGCGTCGCGCGGGGGAGAGGAAGGGGCCCTCGAGATGGAGGCCGGCGAGCGTGCCGTCCGCGACGAGCGGGGCGAGCTCGCGGAGGCGCCGGGTCGTGGATCCCCATGCGCCCGTGGCGAGGGAGGCGACCACGCGCGTGCTCCCGGCGCGCGCGTGGTGCGCGACGGCCGGCTCCGGGTCGAGCCCGGGCGTGGCGAAGTCGACGCCGACCGCGCCGTGCACGTGCGTGTCGACGAAGCCGGGGATCACGGTGTCGAGCCGGAGGCGGGTGGCGGCGGCGCGATCCGGTGCGGGGCCCGCGCCCGCGTCGGCGATCCGCCCGTCGCGGACGAGCAGCCATCCGGGCCCGTCGTGGCCCGCGCCGTCGACGAGGCGCGCGGCCTCGATCAGCGTCGACGCGCTCACGCGGGGGATCCGCTCGCGATGAGCTCGGCCAGGTCGTCGGCCAGGTGGGTCGCGCCGATGGCGGCGGCGAGGTCGCCGTGGTGCGGCGGGATGAGGTCGGGCGCGCGCGACGAGCCGATGCGGCGCGCGAGCTCCACGGTGAGCGGGTCGAACAGCAGCGCGCCGGCGCCGGCGAGGCCGCCGCCCACGATGATCGTGCGGGGCGCCACCGTGGCGACGATCCCGGCGAGGGCGTCGGCGAGAACGGCGACGGTGTCCGACCACACGGCGGTGGCCGCGGCATCGCCCGCGGCGACCCGGCGGGCGACGGCG
>NZ_QWGT01000328.1 GCF_003576405.1 Clavibacter lycopersici | reverse complement strand
AGCGGCGCGCACGCGTGGGCGCTCGCCCGGCCCGGGTCCCCTGCGGTCCGCCAGGGCGACGCTGCGTCCCCCGTCACCGCTCCGCTGGCGGACGACGGCGACGCCCCGCTCTCGTCGGCCGAGGACGGCGTCGTCCCGGACGCGGGTCACGGCATGGACCGGGTGCCGACGCGGCCGTCGTCGGATCCGCTGCGCGTCCTCGCCGCATCGGTCGCGGGGGTGGGAGCCGCCGCTGCCCTGCCGGTGACGGCGCTCATGGGCGGATCGGCGTTCCTCACGTTCTGCGCGCAGCTCGTGACGGCGGCTCTCGTCGCCGCGGCGCTCGACGTGGCGGCACGCCGCATGCGGGACCCCGCGGTGGCGACCACCGCGCGGGTTGCGTCGATCGCCGCCCTGTTCGTCGCCGCCCTCGCCGGCCTGCCCGCCGTCGCCGCCGGATTCGGGGGTGTCACGGCCGTGCTCGTGGTCGGACTGCCCGCCTGGGCGCACGGACCGCTCGACGACGCCGTCGTCGTCCTCGGCCGCAGCAGCGTCGTCGCCGACCTGCCCGCCGACGTCCGGGCCGCGGCGCTCGGACTCGTCGCCGTCTGGATCCTCGCGGCGGTCGCCGCCCTCGCGGGCCGTCGCCTGTCGGCGCGGCGGGACCTGCTCGCGTGGACGGGCGCAGCCACGGTGATCGCCGCGATCCCCGCTCTCGGTCCCGTCGCCGTCGTGGTCGGCGCGTACGTCATCGCCTCCGCGGGCGCCCTCCTCTGGCGGCTCTCCTCGCGGGTGCCGCGCACCGCTGCCTCCGGCCCCGCCGTCGTCCCCGCCGGCCCGCTCGTGGCGCTGTCCCTCGCGGCGGGCGCGCTGGCCTGGTCCGCGTCCTGGGCGAGCACCGGCACGTGGTGGGCGGCCACGCCCCTCATGGTCCTGCTCCTCGTCGCGGGCGCCCGGACCGCGCGGACACCCGTCACCTCGCGACTCACGACGGCCGGGGCAGCGGTGATGGGCCTGATCGCCGCGGCTGCCCTGGCGCCGTCCCTCGCTCACGCGCGTTTCATCGGAGCGCCGCCGAGGACAGCCGCGCTCGACGCAGCCGCGGACCCCGTGGTGCTCCTCCTGCTGGCATCCGGGCTGGTCGCGCTCGGCGCCGGAGCCCTCCCGGGCCGCCCGGGCGTGCGGCGACGCGCGCTGCTGGCGACGGTCCTGCTCCCCGCGTGCGCGAGCACCGTCCCGATCGCGATCCTCGGAGCAGACCGCGCGGGCGGCGCGCTGACCGGGTATCCCGTGTGGCCCATCGTGGCGCAGGCGCTCCTCGTGGCGGCCCTGGTCGCATGGACCGTCGGCGGCGTCCGCCGGGTCGCCCTGCCCGCGCGAGCTCCACGCCCGGACGAGCCGACCACCACATCCCAGCCCACGGGGATCATCGCGCTGCGCAGATGGCGTCTCGCGACCGCCGGGCTCGTGGCCCCGACGCTGCTGCTCGCGGTCCTCACCGCCGGGGCCCTGGTCGACCGCGGCGCCGCACCCCACGGCCTGACAGCCGCCGGGGTCGCCCTCCTCGTCGCCGTGGGCGCGATGCTCGCCTACCGCATCGCATCGCGGGCGCTGCGCGTGGCGCTCGACTCCGGCACGGCCCTCGTGTCCGCCGGCGCGCTCCTCGTCGCCGTCTCCTCCGATCCCGCGCGCGAGGGGCGCGAGCTCCTGTGGATCCCGCTGCTGCTGCTCGCGGCAACGGCGCTCGTCCTCTCCGTCGCCTCCGACGGGCTGCTCCTGTCCCGCAGTGCCCGCCGCGCGTGGGGGTGGTCGGCGCTCGGCATGGGGATCGCAGCGCTGTGGTCGCGTCTGCTGGCCAGCGGCACGGACTCGCCGGAGGCCTACTGGCTGCCGGTCGCCGGCGTGCTGCTCCTGCTCGCCGCCCTCATGCACCGCGCCGCCGTGCGGTTCGACGGCGACGGGTCCGGGTCGGCGCTGGGGCCCCGGGTGCGACGCGGCGTCGCGACGCTGACGCTCGCGGGGATCCTCACGGCCGTCCTGCCGCTCGCCGCCGTGGGACGTGCCGACGACGTGCTCCGGCCCTCCCTCCTCACCGGGATCTGCGCGGCCCTGGCCCTGGGCGGTGCCGTCGTGCTCCGCCGCGCCGCGTCCCCCGTCCGCCCGCTGCTGCACGCCGTGGTCGTCGGCGCCGGCCTCGGCGTCCTGGTCGTCGGCGGCACGCGGGCGCTGCGACTCGCCGCCGGATACGCCGACCGCGGGCCGGCCGTCGACGTGCAGCTGGCGAT
>NZ_QWGT01000327.1 GCF_003576405.1 Clavibacter lycopersici | reverse complement strand
GACGGCGGGCGCGGATCCGACGGTCGCCTCCGCCCGCGCCCGCTTCCGCGCGGAGCTCGCCGCCGGGATCCGCGTCGTGCGCGCCTCTCCGCGCCTGCGGATCCTCGTGGCCGGCCTCGCCGCGTACGGGGTCACGCTCGGCGTGAACAACGCGACCCTCGCGCTCCTCGCCCTCACCACGATGGGCCTGACCGCGGCGGAGTACGGCGTCGTCACGGCCATGTTCGCGGTCGGCGGCCTCGTCGGATCCCTCACGGCGCCCGCGCTCGTCGCCCGCCTGCGCCCCGAGCGCGCGCTGCCCGTCGCGCTCGTCACCCTCGGCGTCACCTACGCGGCCTACTCGACGGTGCGCGCCTTCCTGCCGGCGGCGATCCTCATGGGCGTCGCGGGCCTCGTCTTCTCCGTCTACCTCGTGTCGCAGGGTCCGATCCTGCAGGCGGAGGCGCCCGTGGGGACCATGGGCCGCGTCTCGTCGCTCACCTCGACGGTGCTGGCCGGATCGTCGTTCCTCGCCACCGTCGTGACGGCGCAGGCGCTCGCCCTCGTGCCGGCGGCCGCGCAGCCCGGGGCCCACCCGGTCGCGGTCGCGACGGCCGCCGTGATCATGGGCGCCGCCGGCCTCGCGCTCGCGGCGGGGGCCTTCAGTCGAGGAAGAGGACCCGCAGCCGCCGCGTCGTGAAGACCAGGCCGATCGCCGTCATCACCGCGAAGTAGAGCACGTGGCCGACGACCGCGATCGAGAGCGCGCCCGTCGTGAAGCCGCGCACGAGCTCCACGGCGTGCCAGAGCGGGAGCGCCTGGATCACCGTCTGGACCCACGCGGGGTACACCGAGAGCGGGTAGAAGGTCGCGGAGAACAGGAACATCGGCAGCAGGATGAAGTTGATCCAGTCCATCTGCTGGAACGTCTTCATGTAGCTCGTCACCGCCATGCCGAAGCTCGCGAACGCCAGCGCGATGAGCACGACCGACGGCAGCGCGAGGATCGCCCACCACGACAGGTTGAGGCCGAGCACCTGCATCACGACGAGGAAGCCCGACGAGTAGACGACGCCGCGGAGCAGCGCCAGCGAGATCTCGCCGAACGCCACGTCGAGCGGGCCGAGCGAGGTCGCGAGCATGCCCTGGTACAGCTTCGAGTGGTTCATCTTGAAGAAGACGTTCCAGGTGGAGTCGTAGACGGCGCCGTTCATCGCCGAGACCGCGAGGAGCGCGGGCGCGATGTACGCGGCGTACGGCACGGGCTGGCCGGTGCTCGTGGTCACGTCGCCGACGAGCGAGCCGAGGCCGATCCCCATCGCCAGCAGGTAGAAGACGGGCTCGAAGAAGCCGGAGAGGACGACGGTCCAGTTGGTGCTGCGGGTGGCGAGGAGCCCGCGGGAGAGCACGGAGCGGGCGTTGCCGGCGTAGAGGGCGCGGGGGCCGCCACGGCTGCGACGCGCGGCGGGCGCCGGGGCGGGCGCGGTGGATCCGGTCATGCGCGCAGCCTCCTCGTCGCGACCCGGCGGGCGAGCGTCCAGCCGACGGCGAGCCACAGCAGCAGGTACGCGACGTGCGTGACCGTGAGCCACAGCGGCTCCGCCATGCCGTAGGTGGCGACGCGGCCGAGCTCGGTGCCGTGCCAGAGCGGCGAGATCCAGCCGATCCACTGCAGCCAGACCGGGAACTGCGTGAGCGGGAAGAACGTGCCGGAGAACAGCGACAGCGGCGTGATGACGAAGCGCATGACCATCGCGATCTGGCCGGTGTCCTGCGTGAGGGTGGCGACGTAGGCCATGAGCATCACGCCGATCGCCATGCCGGTGAGGACCGCGGCGCCGATCGCGAGGAACCCCGTGCCGAGCGGCACCGCGCCGAAGAGCAGCATGAACGCGAAGTAGGCGATGCAGGTGGGCGCCATGCGGATCGCGACGCCGACGACCTGCCCGTCGATGATCTGGGCAGGCGTGAGCGGCGACGCGTTCATCGCCTGGAACACCGGGTTCCACTTGAAGCCGCCGAAGATCGGGTAGCTGAACTCCTCGCTCGCGACGGTCATGGCGCTGGTCGCGAGGAGCGCGGGCGCGACGAACACCAGGAAGCTGACGCCGAGGGCCTGGTTCGCGCCCGTGCCCTGGTCGACGACCGTGGCGAGGCCCACGCCGAGCGCGTAGAGGTAGACGTACGGGCTCGCGATGCCGGTCGCGAGCGCGGTGCCGAGGTAGGCGCGGATCCCGAGCAGGCGGTGCTCGGCCGCGTACCAGGCGCCGAAGCGGCGGGGGCGGACGCCGCCCGCGACGGCGCGGGCCCTGTCGTCGGCGGCGGCG
>NZ_QWGT01000326.1 GCF_003576405.1 Clavibacter lycopersici | reverse complement strand
CGGCGGCGCGCATCCGCGGACGCCCGCGACCTGGCCGCGATCGGCGGCTGATCCGCACCCGCACGACACGACGCCCGGACCCGCAGTGGTCCGGGCGTCGTCGTGTGCGCGACGACCGACGGCGACGCCCGTCGAGGGCGACGCCGCGCGACGCGTCAGGCCATCAGGCCGTCAGGCCCAGCGCGTCCATCCGACGGGTGTGGGCCGTGATGATGCCCGCGAACACGGGCTCGAGGTGCACGCGGGCGTCGTCGGGGTCGGCGAGGGACGCGCGCATGGCGGTCCCCGCGACGAGCAGCGTGTCGCCCACCAGGCGGCGGCCCCACATCGCGAGGCGCGAGGCGAGGCGCGGGTCCCGGCGGATGCCGGCGCGCACCGCGTCGACGATGCCCTGCTGGCCGACGCCCGAGGACAGCAGCACGACCACGCGCTGGCGCTGGTCCGACGGCAGCCCCGAGGCGAGGCGCACGAAGAAGTCGTCGAGGAGCCCGGTGGTGATGTACGCGGAGAGCAGGCACTCGTACCAGTCGGCGCCCGTGACGGTGGCGGTGAAGCGGTCGAACGCTCCACGATGGGGCTCCATGACGACGGTCGGGTCGCCGCCCAGCCGCTTGATCTCCGCCGCGAGCGCCTGGTGCTTGCCGAGCGCGATGCCGGCAGCCGTCGAGACGGCCTCCTTGCCGGCGAGGTCCGGCGCGTCGGCGACCGCGCGCGACAGGGTCTCGAAGACCGTCAGCTGCAGGTACGCGATCGCGCCGAGGAAGCGGAGGGTGTCGGGCGAGAAGTCGTCGACGCTCACGGTCGGCGACGAGGATCGACGCTTCGACTCGCCGCGGGATCGGACCCGGGGCGCCTCGATCGTCGTCGACCGGCGTCCGAACATCTTGAGCACGTGGCCAGTGTAAAGGGCGGCGGAGGAGCCCATCGGGCGCCCGACCGCTAAACTCGCCCGTGGTCCCTCAACGGAAGGGCCCCATCGCGCCCGCAGAGAAGCAGTCCGGGCGTGGACCGCACCGCTAGACAGGGCACAACGTGACTTTCACCGAACTGAACATCGACGAGGACATGGTGCGGGCGCTGGCCGACCACGGGATCCTCGAACCCTTCCCCATCCAGGAGCAGACCATCCCCCTGGCGCTCTCCGGCCAGGACATCATCGGCCAGGCCAAGACGGGCACAGGCAAGACCTTCGGCTTCGGCCTCCCGCTCATCCAGCGGCTCGGCCTCACCCCCGAGCCCGGCGTGCAGGCCCTCGTGGTCGTGCCGACGCGCGAGCTCGCGGTCCAGGTCACCGAGGACCTCCAGATCGCCACCAAGCACCGCGCCACCACGGTCGTCTCCATCTACGGCGGCAAGGCGTACGAGGGGCAGATCGAGCAGCTCAAGGCCGGCGCGCAGATCGTCGTCGGCACGCCGGGCCGCCTGCTCGACCTCGTGGGCCAGCGCCTGCTGAGCCTCAAGGACGTGCGCGAGATGGTGCTCGACGAGGCCGACAAGATGCTCGACCTCGGCTTCCTCTCCGACATCGAGAAGCTGTTCGCGCAGACCCCGGCCGTGCGCCACACGATGCTGTTCTCGGCCACCATGCCGGGCCCGATCGTCGCGCTCGCCCGCCGCTTCATGACGAAGCCCATCCACATCCGCGCGACGGATCCCGACGAGGGCCTCATGCAGGCCAACATCCGCCACCTCGTCTACCGCGCGCACAACATGGACAAGGACGAGGTCATCGGCCGCATCCTCCAGGCCGAGGGCCGCGGCAAGACCGTGATCTTCACGCGCACCAAGCGCGCCGCAGCCCGCCTCGTCGAGGAGCTCAACGACCGCGGCTTCAACGCCGCGGCCGTGCACGGCGACCTCAACCAGGAGCAGCGCGAGCGCGCCATGGCCGCGTTCAAGGCCGGCAAGAAGGACATCCTCATCGCCACGGACGTCGCGGCGCGCGGCATCGACGTGCTCGACGTGACCCACGTGATCAACCACACCATCCCCGAGGACGACAAGGCGTACCTGCACCGCGTCGGCCGCACCGGTCGCGCGGGCAAGACCGGCATCGCGGTCACGTTCGTCGACTGGGACGACCTGCACAAGTGGGCGCTCATCAACCGCGCCCTCGAGTTCGGCCAGCCGGAGCCCACCGAGACGTACTCGTCCTCGCCGCACCTGTTCACCGACCTCGACATCCCGGCCGGATCGAAGGGCCGCCTCCGCGCGACCCCGACGGTCAACCCCGACGGCACTCCGCGGGAGCGCCCGGGCAGCCGCGGCTCCGACGGCGGTCGCGATGGCGGACGCGGCGGCAGCCGTGACGGCGGCAGCCGTGACGG
>NZ_QWGT01000325.1 GCF_003576405.1 Clavibacter lycopersici | reverse complement strand
ATCCCGCTCTACACGCCGAGCGCGTACTGCGCGGATCCCGCCCCCGAGCTGCGGACCACGGCCACCTTCGACCGCGTCTGGGACGAGATGCGCTCGCTCGGCGCGGTCCTCGGCGCCGGCGACCGCGCGGAGCAGGCGATCTCGACGGCCGAGGCCGGGCTCGCCGACGACGCGCCCGACGCCGGCACCGCCGCCGCCCTCTACGTCTCCTCCGGCGGCAGCGTGCTCTCCCCCTACGGCGGCCCGAGCATGGTGACGCCCGTGTTCCAGGCGGCCGGCCTGCAGAACGTCTACGCCGACTCCGACGAGCGCGTGTTCGACGCGAACGTGGAGGACATCGTCGCCCGGGATCCGCGAACCGTCGTGCTCCTCTACTCCAGCGGGTCGCCCGGTGACGCGGTCGCCGCGTTCCTCGGCGCGCCCGGCGTCTCGGGCCTGTCCGCGGTGCGCGAGAAGCGGGTCGTGGCGCTGCGGTTCCCGTTCACGGATCCGCCCAGCATGCTCTCGACGAAGGGCCCCGCCGAGCTCGCCGGGCTGCTCGCCACCCTGCCGTGATCCGCGCCGAGCACGTGCGCGTGGTCGCGGGCGGGCGCGTGCTGCTCGACGACGTGTCCTTCGAGGCGCCGACCGGATCCGTGACCGGCATCGTCGGCCCGAACGGCGGCGGCAAGACCACGCTGCTCCGGGCGCTCGTGCGCGCCGCGCCGCTCGCGGGCGGCCGCGTCACGGTCGACGGCGAGGACGTGCGCACGCGCTCGCGCCGGTGGATCGCCCGCCGCGTGGCGGAGGTCGGCCAACGCCAGGATCCCGACGAGTCGCTCACGGTGGCCGACGAGGTCGCGCTCGGCGGGCTCGCGGGGCGCGGCGTGCTGCGCCCGCACGGCTCCGGGGACGACGACCGCGTGGCCGCCGCCCTCGAGGCCGTCGGCATGGCGCACCTCGCCGGGGACCGGCTCGCGACCCTGTCGGGCGGCGAGCTCCAGCGCATCGCCCTCGCCCGCGCGCTCGCCCAGGGCGCCGGGCACGTGCTGCTCGACGAGCCCACCAACCACCTCGACATCCGGCACCGGCTCGAGGTCGCGCGGCTGATGCGGCGGATCGCGCCGACCGTCGTCGTCGTGCTGCACGACCTCGAGGTCGCGGCCGAGGTGTGCGACCACGTCGTCGTGCTGCACCGCGGCCGAGTCGCCGGCGCCGGCGCACCCGCCGACGTGCTCCGGCCCGAGCTCCTCGACGCGGTCTACGACGTGCGCACCACCGTGCTCGCGGACGCCGACGGGCGCCCGCACCTCCGCTTCACCCTCCCCGCGGTGGGCGACCCGCCCGCCGCGACCATCCCCCTCGAGAGGACCCGCCCATGACCGACACCACCGCTCCCGACCCCGCCGCCGCGGCCGACGCCGCCGTGCTCGCCACCGCCCGGGACCTCGCCGCCCGCTGGGACGCGCAGCAGACCGGCTACATCCGCCACCGCGCCGAGCGCTTCGCGACCATCGCGCGCGTCGTGCGGCACGTGACCGAGGGCTCCCCCGCGCCGCGGATCCTCGACCTCGCGGGCGGCACCGGATCCCTCGCACTGGAGGTGCTCGCTGCCGTCCCGGGTGCCCGCGCGGTCGTGGCCGACAAGGACCCGGCCCTGCTCGCCATCGCCGCCGACCTCGCGCTCGGCGAGCCGCGCCTGGAGGTCGCCGAGGTGGATCTGGCGCACGCCGGCTGGGCGGATCACCCGCTCATCGCGGCGGGCGGCTTCGACGCCGTCGTCTCCTCCACCGCCCTGCACTGGCTGCAGCCGGCCGCGCTCGTCGACGTGTACCGCGCGCTGCCCGCGCTCGTGCGCTCCGGCGGCATCGTGCTGAACGGCGACCACCTCTCCTACGACGCGCACCAGGAGGGCACGCTCGCGCGCATCTCCCTCGCCGACGACCGCGAGGTGCAGGACGCGGCCTTCGCGTCCGGCGACGTCGACACCTGGGACGTGTGGTGGCAGGCCGTCGCCGACACCCCGCGCTACGCCACCGCGCTCGCCCGCCGCGACGAGGTGTGGGGCGAGGAGCTCCACGTCGCTCCCCCGAAGGTCACGCTCGGCTTCCACCTGGAGGCGCTCCGGAGCGCGGGCTTCGAGGAGACCGGCACGCTGTGGCGCTACCTCGACGACGTCGTGCTGTACGCGGTGCGCGGCAGCGACTGAGCGACCCCGCACATGACGAAGGGCCCCGGTCTCCCGGGGCCCTTCGCGCGGATCGCCGGCTGCGCGCGAGGCGCGGTGCCGGATCCTGCTGGCGGTGGCGGTGGGATTTGAACCCACGGTGGAGTCTCCCCCACACACGCTTTCGAGGCGTGCTCCTTAGGCCGCT
>NZ_QWGT01000324.1 GCF_003576405.1 Clavibacter lycopersici | reverse complement strand
GGGCCGGAGCGGCGCGAGACCGGGCGCACGGGCTCGCCGCGGCGGTCCTGCCCGGGGACCGGGCGCGACCGGCGCCCGTAGATGAGCTCCGAGGAGTCGAGCAGCCACGGCACCAGGGCGAGCGTGACGCCGTGCACGAGGAGCAGCTTCTGGCGGATCCGCCTCGCCTTGTGGTTGTGCAGCAGCGTCTCCCACCAGTGGCCGACGATGTAGACGGGCGTGTAGACCGTGATGATCTCGCTGCCGTGCTCCTCGCGCCGCGACTTCAGGTACTTGATGAGCGGGAAGCTGATGTCGCGGTACGGGGAGGCGACGATGCGCAGCGGCATGTCGATCTCCATCTCGATCCACTGCCGCTCCAGCAGCTTCGTCGCCTCGTCGTCGATGGAGACGTGCACCGCCTCGATGCTGTCGTGGTTCGCGGCGATGGCGTAGTCGAGGGCCTTGAGGACCGGCTTCTGCATGCGGCCGACGAGCACGACCGCGTGGTCGCCGGTGGAGCCGAAGACCGTGACGGGATCGACCTCGATCTCCTTCTCCACGTCGCGGTAGTAGCGGTTGACCCCGAGCATGAGGAGGAACAGCACCGGCATGATCGCGAACACCAGCCACGCGCCGTGCGTGAACTTGGTGATGGTGACCACGATGAGGACGAGCGCGGTCAGCAGCGCGCCGAACGCGTTGATGGCGAGGCCGCGGATCACCTCGCCGCGGTTCGCGCAGCCCTCGCGGAGCATGCGGGTCCAGTGCACGACCATGCCGGTCTGGCCGAGCGTGAACGACACGAAGACGCCGATGATGTAGAGCTGGATGAGCTGCGTGAGGTTTGCCTGGTACACGACGAGGATGAGCGTGGCGCCGAGGGCCAGCAGCAGCATGCCGTTGCTGTAGACGAGGCGGTCGCCGCGCGTGAGCAGCGACTTGGGCGCGTAGGCGTCCTTCGCGAGCACGGACCCGAGCAGCGGGAAGCCGTTGAAGGCGGTGTTGGCCGCGAGCAGGAGGACGGCCGCGGTGGTCGCCTGCAGCAGGTAGAACATCACGCTGCCGTTCCCGAAGGTGGCCGCCGCGACCTGCGCCATGAGGCTCTTCTGCGGCTCGGTGGCGCACTCGGCCCAGCCGATGAGGTCGCACGGGTGCTCGCCGTAGTGCACGCGGGCGATGAGCGCGAGGGTCGTGAGGCCGACGAACAGCACGATGGCCGTACCGCCCATGATCACGAGGGTCGACTGGGCGTTCTTGACCTTCGGCGTGCGGAACGCGGGCACGCCGTTGGAGATGGCCTCGACGCCCGTGAGCGCGGAGCAGCCGCTCGAGAACGCGCGGAGCAGCAGGAGGATGAAGGCGACCTGCGACAGGTTCGGGGTGTCGACCGTGTAGGCCGCGGACTCGGCGACCGGCGCATCGCCGAGCGCCGTGCGGGCGAGGCCCACGACGATCATCACGCCCACGCTGGCGATGAAGAGGTACGTCGGGACCGCGAAGGCCTTGCTCGACTCGCGCACGCCGCGGAGGTTGACGGCCGCGAGGAGCGCGACGAAGAAGACCGCGATCTCGACGCGGAAGGGGGCGATCTCCGGGACCGCGCTGATGATGTTGTCGACGCCCGAGGCCACCGACACCGCGACCGTGAGGATGTAGTCGACGAGGAGCGCGGAGGCGACGACGAGGCCGGCCTTCTCGCCGAGGTTCTTGTGGGCGACCTCGTAGTCGCCTCCGCCGGACGGGTACGCCTTGATGAGCTGGCGGTAGCTGAGCACCACGACCACCAGCAGGATCACGACGCAGGCCGCGACCCAGGGCGCGAAGCTCAGGAACGCGAGGCCGCCGAGCGTGAGGATGAGGAGCAGCTCCTGCGGTGCGTAGGCGACCGAGCTGAGCGGGTCGCTCGCGAAGATGGGGAGCGCGAGGTGCTTGGGGAGCAGCTGGCCCTCGAGCTTGTCGCTGGCGAGCTTCTCGCCGATGAGCAGCCGCTTGGCGGGACTGCTCTCGGGAGCCTGGGGGTCCGGAGTCACGAGCGGCAACGATACCCCGCGACGCGCCCGGGCCGCGACGGTGCGGGGAGCGGGCCGTGAGGCCGCTGGATCCGCGTCGCGCCGCGGACTACCCGACCGTCGCGACGGGGCCCGTGGGCAGGGTGCCCGCGGGGTCGTCCGGGGCGGCGTCCCGTGCCCGTCGACGGGGTGCGCGGGCGGGGACCGGCAGGTCGAACAGGGGGAGCGTGCGCTGCACGATCGGCCCGATCAGCAGGGCGAACGCCAGGGTCCCGAGGCCCACGTCCCCCCCGAGCGCCCAGCCGATCGCGAGCACGACCAGCTCGATGCCGACGCGCACGCGCCAGACCGGCCAGCCCGTGCG
>NZ_QWGT01000323.1 GCF_003576405.1 Clavibacter lycopersici | reverse complement strand
AGGAGGGCGGGCGCGGCGGCGGGGATCACGCGGCGACCCTAGGGGTCGCGGCCAGGCTTGCGCGCGGACGGCGACGCGGCTGGGGACGGACGACGGACGTGCGCCCGCGGGAGGACCGCGGGCGCACGTCGGCGTGGATCAGGTGGTGCGGATCAGACGGACTGCCGCGTGCGCGACGCCTCGAGCATCTCGTCGCGCTCGACCACCTTGATGCGGGCGCGGCCGTGCGGCTGCCCCAGGGCGATCTCGTGCTCGTCCAGCGCGTGCCAGCCGGCGAGGTCCGTGTACTCGATGCCGCGGGCGGCGAGGAGGTCGACGATGGCCTGCTCCTCGGGCGCCTCGGGGGTCCACCAGTCGCCCTGGTCGTTGAGCACGTGCGAGACGGTCTCCATCGCGTCGGACTTGGTGTGCCCGATGAGGCCGATGGGCCCGCGCTTGATCCAGCCGGTGGCGTAGACCCCGGGGATGCGCGTGTTGTCCGCGTCGAGGACCTGGCCCTCGTGGTTCGGGATGACGCCGCGGCGCTCGTCGAACGGGATCCCGTCCACGGGCGAGCCGAAGTACCCGACCGCGCGGTAGATGGCTTGCACGGGCACGTCGCGGTACTCGCCCGTGCCCTCGACGCCGCCGAGTCCGTCGGGGCGCGTGCGCTCGATGCGCAGGCCCGCGACGCGCGGCTCGGCGTCGTCGGACGCGAGCACCTCGGCGGGGCGCGAGTAGAAGTGCAGGTGCAGGCGGCGGGACGCGGATCCCGTCTCGCGCGTGCGCCACTTCTCCAGCACGCGGCTGATGACCATGACCTGCTTGTTGGTCTTCGCGGCCTCCTCGGCGGCGGGATCCACGCCGAAGTCCTCGTCGTAGACGATGACGTCGACGTCGGGCACCTCGCCGAGCTCGCGCAGCTCGAGCGGCGTGAACTTCACCTGCGCGGGCCCCCGGCGGCCGAAGACGTGCACGTCCGTGACGGGCGAGTGCTTGAGCCCGGTGTAGACGTTGTCGGGGATCTCGGTGGGCAGCAGGTCGTCGGCGTGCTTGGCGAGCATGCGCGCCACGTCGAGCGCGACGTTGCCGTTGCCGATGACCGCGACCTCGCGGGCGTCGAGCGGCCAGTCGCGCGGGAAGTCGGGGTGGCCGTCGAACCAGTTGACGAAGTCGGCCGCGCCGTAGGAGCCCGGCAGGTCGATGCCGGGGATGTCGAGCTCGGCGTCGCGGATCGCGCCCGTGGAGAAGATGACCGCGTTGTAGTGCCGCTGCAGGTCCTCCAGGGTGATGTCGCGGCCGTAGTCGACGTTGCCGAAGATGCGGATGTCGCCGCGGTCGAGCACGTCGCGCAGCGCGCCGATGATGCCCTTGATGCGCGGGTGGTCGGGCGCGACGCCGTAGCGGACCAGGCCGTACGGCGCGGGGAGGCGCTCGAACAGGTCGATGGAGACGTCGAACTGCTTCTCGGCCTTCAGGATGATGTCGGCCGCGTAGATGCCCGCGGGCCCTGCGCCCACGATGGCCAGCCTGAGCTTGGTCACTGGTGTCTCCGGTTCGTCGTCGTCCCCGTGCCGGCCGTCGGGGGCGTGGTGGTGCGGATCCCCGCGAGAGCCGGCGGGGACGAGCGGACGGCTAGCGCGTGCGCTCGACGATGGTGTCGGCGAAGCGCGTGAGCGCCTTCTTGACCGGGCCCTCGGGAAGCGGCGCGAGCGCCCCGACCGCCTCGGCGGCCCAGCGGTGCGCCTCCGCGATGGTGCGGGCGGTGACCTCGTGGTCGCGGAGCTCGGCGATCGCGGCGGTGAGGTCGGCCTCGGACTCGGGCGTCTCCTCGTGCTCCACGTCGCGCTGGATCCGCGCGAGCAGCGTCGCCGCGCCGGCGTCCGTCTCCGCGAGGCGGCGCAGGTAGAGGAGCGGGAGGGTCGCGACGCCCGCGCGCAGGTCGGTGCCCGCGAGCTTGCCGGTCTCCTCGGGCTGGTCGGCGAGGTCGAGGACGTCGTCGACGAGCTGGAAGGCGACGCCCGTCCGCTCGCCGAAGGCCAGCACGGCCGACTCGAGCTCGGGATCCGCACCGGAGTAGATGACGCCCATCTGCGCGGCGCAGGCGATGAGGGAGCCCGTCTTGTCGGCGAGGACGTCGAGGTAGTGCGCGATGGGGTCCTGGTCCTCGCGCGGGCCGATGGTCTCGTGCAGCTGGCCGAGCACGAGGCGCTCGAACGTCGCGGCCTGCAGGCGGATGGCGCGCGGGCCGAGGTCGGCCACGATCTTGCTGGCGCGGGCGAACAGGAGGTCGCCCGCGAGGATCGCGACGGAGTTGCCCCACACGGCCTGCGCGCTCGGGACGCCGCGGCGCATGTCCGCCTCGTCCATGACGTCGTCGTGGTACAGCGA
>NZ_QWGT01000322.1 GCF_003576405.1 Clavibacter lycopersici | reverse complement strand
GCGGGTGAGCGGGCCCGTCCTCCGCGGCCGACGGCACGCGGAGGGAGGGCAGCCCCAGCGACACGCGCGGCGCACCGCCCGCGCTCGCCCCGGCCCCCGGAGCGGGCACGCCGCAGGAGTCCGCCTGCGCCCGCTCCCACGCGTCGCCCGCGCGGGTGCGGCGGATCCGCAGGGGCGCCTGGTCGACCGAGTCCGCGATGAGGTGGAACGGCGCCGCGCGGGTGATCCCGACCTCGACCGCGTCGCCCGGGCGCGGCTCGCCGCTGCCCGCTGGCACGTCGAGGTGGACGAGGCGGCCGTCCTGCGCGCGCCCGGTGACCCGCCGCGTGTCGCCGTCCTTCCGGCCCTCGTGCGCGCTCACGAGCACCTCGACCGTGCGGCCGACCACACGCTGGTTCTCCTCGTGGCTGATGCGCTCCTGCAGCGCGGTGAGGCGGCCGTAGCGCTCCCTCACGACGTCCGGGGGGACCTGCTCGTCCATCGTCGCGGCGGGTGTGCCCGGGCGGATCGAGTACTGGAACGTGAACGCCGACGAGAACCGGGCCGCCTCGACGACGCGGAGGGTCTCCTGGAAGTCCTCCTCCGTCTCCCCGGGGAAGCCGACGATGATGTCGGTCGTGATCGCCGCGGCGGGGATGCGCGTGCGCACGCGGTCGAGGATCCCGAGGAAGCGCTCGGACCGGTACGAGCGGCGCATGGCCTTGAGGATCCTGTCGGATCCGGACTGCAGCGGCATGTGCAGCTGCGGCATCACGGCGGCCGTCTCGGCCATCGCGTCGATCACGTCGTCGGTGAACGCGGCCGGGTGCGGGCTCGTGAAGCGGATGCGCTCGAGGCCCTCGATGGCCCCCGCTGCCCGCAGGAGCTTGCCGAAGGCCTGGCGGTCGCCGAACTCGACGCCGTAGGAGTTGACGTTCTGGCCGAGGAGCGTGACCTCCACCGCGCCGTCGTCGACGAGGGCCTGGATCTCGGCGAGGATGTCGCCCGGGCGGCGGTCCTTCTCCTTGCCCCGGAGAGCAGGCACGATGCAGAACGTGCAGGTGTTGTTGCAGCCCACCGAGATGGAGACCCACCCGCTGGCGATCTCATCGCGCTTCGTCGGCAGCGTGGAGGGGAACGTCTCGAGGCTCTCCAGGATCTCCAGCTGCGCCTCGCCGTTGTGTCGCGCGCGCTCCAGCAGGGTCGGCAGCGCGCCCATGTTGTGGGTGCCGAAGACCACGTCCACCCACGGCGCCTTCTCGAGGACGGTCGCCCTGTCCTTCTGCGCGAGGCAGCCGCCGACCGCGATCTGCATGCCCTCGTGCCGGCGCTTGACCCCGGCGAGGTGCCCGAGGTTGCCGTAGAGCTTGTTGTCCGCGTTCTCGCGGACGGCGCACGTGTTGATGACGACGATGTCGGCCTCGGCGCCCTCGGCCGACACGTAGCCCGCTGCCTCGAGCGATCCCGTGAGCCGCTCCGAGTCGTGGACGTTCATCTGGCAGCCGTAGGTGCGTACCTCGTACGTGCGCGGCCGGTCGGCTTCGGACGGGACGACGCGGACGTGCTCGGCGACGGTGCTCATGATGACTCGATCCTACGTGCGGCGCGGGCCAGCGCCGCCGCCGCCCGGGTCAGCGGAAGCGCACGCGCGACGAGCCGCGACGCGTCGCGAGCGCGGCCTTCGCCGCATCCCGCACGACGCCGCCGCCGTAGCCGCGGCGCATGAGGAACGAGGTGAGCCGACGCTCGGCCGTCTCGTCGTCGTAGGACGAGAGCTGCCCGACGCGCTTCATCGCGACCTCGGTGGCGCGCGCCAGCTCGTCGTCCGGCTGCTCGGCCATGGCCTCCTCGATCACGAGGGGGTCGAGCTTGCGGCGGCGCATCTCCATCTCGACCGAACGCCGGCCGAGGCCCTTGCGGTCGAGGTGCGTGTGCAGGATCTGCTCCGCCAGGGCGGCCTCGTCGATGTACTGCAGGGACACGTATCGGGCGAGCGTCTCCTCCACGATGTCCGGGTCGATCTCCGCACCGTCGAGGACCTCCCTCGCCTCGGCGAGCGAGAGACCTCGACCGCGCAGGCGGTTGGCGAGGACGTTGTCGGCTCGACGCCGCTGGCGCTCGGGCGTGCGCTCGGCGGCTCGCTCCTCCTCGGCCTCCGCCTCGCGGCGCTCGTCCTCGACGCGATCCTCCTCGAGGCGGATCATGTCCCGGCGGTACGCCTCGTCCTGCTCGGCCTTGGCTCGCGCCCGCTCTGCGCGCTCCTGCTCGGCCCGCCACACGGCGGGAGTCGGATGCTCCGCGGGCGCGGGCGCCTCCTCGGCCGGGGACGCGGCATCCGCTCCCCCGGAGCCGCGCGCAGCCTGCGCCTCGGCCTCGGCGAGGACGCGCCGTGCCTCCGCGAT
>NZ_QWGT01000321.1 GCF_003576405.1 Clavibacter lycopersici | reverse complement strand
TCCTCCGCTCCCCCGCGTCGCCGGGCAACGCGGGGCGCCCCGCGGCGCGCCGCCCGCCGACCCGACCGGCGGCGCCCGCGGGACGTGCGCCTACACTGGCCGCGTGGTCGACATCGTCGTCACGGGGCTAAGCGCCAACTCCGTGCCGTACATCGAGGCCCTCGAGCGTCAGCGTGCCCTGCATGCCGACGTCGTCGCGGGCCGGGCGCAGGACACCGTCATCCTCCTCGAGCACCCCTCGGTGTACACCGCGGGGAGACGCACCGAGCCGGCGGACAGGCCGCGCGACGGCACGCCGGTCATCGACGTGGACCGCGGCGGTCGCATCACCTGGCACGGGCCCGGCCAGCTCGTCGGCTACCCGATCGTGCGGCTGCCCGAGCCCCTCGACGTCGTGGCCCATGTGCGCCGCCTCGAGGACGCGCTCATCGCCCTCCTCGCCGACCTCGGCATCGCGTCGTGCCGCGTCGACGGCCGCTCGGGCGTCTGGATCCGCGGCACCGGGCCCGACGGCTCGCCCCGCGACGAGAAGGTCGCGGCCATCGGCGTCCGCGTCGCCGAGCGCGTCACCATGCACGGCTTCGCGCTCAACTGCAGCAACGCGTTCGGCGCCTACGACCGCATCGTGCCGTGCGGGATCCGCGACGCCGGCGTCACCTCCATCAGCCGCGTCCTCGACCGCACGGTCACGCCGGCCGACGTCGTCCCCCTCCTCCGGCCGCACCTGGTGCGCGCCCTCTCCTCGAACGGATCCGCCATGCCCGCCACCGCTCCCCTCTCCTCCGTCACCGTCGGGGCCCGCGCATGAGCGCCGCCGCCGCGCCCGACGGACGCCGCATGCTCCGCCTCGAGGTCCGCAACGCCGAGACCCCCATCGAGAAGAAGCCCGAGTGGATCAAGACGACGGCCCGCATGGGGCCCGAGTACCAGGCGCTCCAGCAGCTCGTGAAGACGGAGGACCTGCACACCGTCTGCCAGGAGGCCGCCTGCCCCAACATCTACGAGTGCTGGGAGGACCGCGAGGCCACGTTCCTCATCGGCGGATCCCAGTGCACGCGCCGATGCGACTTCTGCCAGATCGACACCGGCAAGCCCGCCGACTACGACACCGACGAGCCGCGCCGCGTCGCCGACTCCGTGCGCCGCATGGGCCTCCGCTACGCGACGGTCACGGGCGTCGCGCGCGACGACCTGCCCGACGAGGGCGCCTGGCTGCACGCGGAGACCGTGCGCCGGATCCACGCCGACAACGCCGGCACGGGCGTCGAGATCCTCGCCACCGACTTCTCCGGGAACCCGGACCTCCTCGCCGAGGTCTTCTCCTCCCGCCCCGAGGTCTTCGCGCACAACGTGGAGACGGTGCCGCGGATCTTCAAGCGCATCCGCCCCGCGTTCCGGTACGAGCGCTCGCTCGACGTGATCACGCAGGCGCGCGACGCGGGCCTCATCACGAAGTCCAACCTCATCCTCGGGATGGGCGAGACCCGCGAGGAGGTGTCGGAGGCGCTGCGGGACCTGCACGACGCGGGCTGCGACATCATCACCGTCACGCAGTACCTGCGCCCGAGCCCGCGGCATCTGCCGGTCGACCGCTGGGTGCGCCCGGAGGAGTTCGTGGCGATCAAGGCGGAAGCCGAGGCGATCGGGTTCCTCGGCGTCCTCGCCGGCCCGCTCGTGCGCTCGTCGTACCGCGCGGGACGGCTGTGGGCGCAGTCGATGGCCGCGAAGGGGCGCGCCCTGCCCGCGGGCCTCGACCACCTCGCCGACCCGTCGCGCGGCTTCGCGCAGGCCGTCGGCTGATCCCGCTCGCTCCTCCCGGCGCGCGGACCTGTCGGGTCGCTGACGAACGGGCTCCTCCGGGGTCCACGGCCAGGTGCGCGCCCTATCGTCGGATCCACCGCGCACGTCCCACAGCAAGGAGCTCGTCATGGCCGCATCGACCCCCACCGCAGGATCCGCATTCGGAGACGCCGCCGACGGCGTGTGGCAGGCGATGGAGTCGCTGCGCGCCAGGTTCGAGAAGCGCGACGGAGCCCCGGCCGGCCACGGCGCCGGTCCGCACGACGTGCGCCACGCGGTGCTCGCGCTCCTCGCCGAGGAGCCCATGCACGGCTACCGGATCATCCATGAGATCGGCGAGCGCACGAACGGCGCGTGGACCCCGAACGCCGGAGCGGTCTACCCCACCCTCCAGCTCCTCGCCGACGAGGGCCTCATCGCGGCCGAGACCACCGACGGCCGCAAGGTCCACGCGCTCACCGAGGCGGGCCGCGCCGCTGTCGCGCACGACGGCATCACCGCCCCGTGGGCCGACGCCGACGCGCACGGGCACGACGCGCACGACCGCCACGACCGCTCCGCCCTCCCCAAGGCCGGCCTCTCGCTCGCCCAGGCCGCGGCGCAGGTGCAGCGCACGGGCACCCCGGCGCA
>NZ_QWGT01000320.1 GCF_003576405.1 Clavibacter lycopersici | reverse complement strand
GCAGACCGGCGCGGACCAGCTCGTGCAGTACCTCTCCAACGCCTCGAACGTCGCGACCATCACGGGCAACGTGCTCACCGTCGCCTTCACGATCGGCAACTTCCTCTTCGGCCTGGTCATCGTCGTGATCCTCACGATGTACTTCACGGCATCGCTCAACTCGTTCAAGAGCGGCCTCTACAAGCTCGTGCCCGCCACGCGACGCGCGCGCTTCGCCGACATCGCCGAGCAGATCACGCAGTCGGTCGGCCGCTACGTCATGGGCCAGGTCGGCCTCGCGCTCTGCAACGGCGTCCTCAGCTTCATCTACCTCAGCATCGTGGGCGCGGCGCTGCCCGCGGTCTGGGCGTTCATCGCGTTCCTGTTCTCGCTGCTTCCGCTCGTCGGCACGATCACCGGCTCGGCGCTCATCGTGCTCGGCCAGATCGTCCTGCTGCCGGAGTCGATGAACACGTGGATCGCCGTGGCCGTCTACTACCTCGTCTACATGCAGATCGAGGCGTACGTGCTCAGCCCGAACATCATGAACCGGGCCGTGAAGGTGCCCGGCGTCATCGTCGTCATCGCGGCGCTCACGGGCGGCACGCTCCTCGGGGTGCTCGGCGCGCTCATCGCGGTGCCGGTGGCCGCCGCGGTGCTGCTCATCATCCGCCAGGTCGCGGTCCCGCTGCAGAACGAGCGCTGACCGGCGCGCGCGGGATCAGCGCGCGGGCGGCCACTCGGTCGGCAGCGGCAGCGCCTGCGGCGCGACGGTCCGCACGATCTCGGTGAGCACGCGCGAGACCTGCGTCTCCCCCACCCAGAGGTGCTTGGCGCCGTCCACGGCGATCAGCTCGGCCTCCGGCACCGACGCGAAGCGCTCGCGCGCCTCCGCGGGCTGGAGGAAGTCGTCGTGCTCGGGCACGAGGATCACGAGGCGGCGCTGATCCCCGTGCCACGCGGCGACCTCGTCGGCGGTCGTGCGGTGCAGCGGCGGCGACAGGAGGATCGCGCCCTCGACGGGGTGCTCGCGGCCGTGCCTCAGCGCGATCTCCGTGCCGAAGGACCAGCCGACGATCCACGGGGCGGGCAGACCGCGCCGGGCGACGAGGTCCATCGCCGCCGCCAGGTCGTGCCGCTCCCCGTCGCCGCCGTCGAAGGCGCCCTCGCTCGTGCCGCGCGCGGACGTGGTGCCGCGCGTGTTGAAGCGCAGCACCGCGATGCCGGCCATCGCGGGCAGCCGGAGCGCGGCCTTGCGCAGGACGTGCGAGTCCATGAAGCCGCCGGCCGTGGGCAGCGGGTGCAGCGTCACGAGCGTCGCCACCGGATCCCGGTCGGCGGGCAGCGCGAGCTCGCCCACGAGCCGCAGCCCGTCGGCGGTGACGAGCTCCACGTCCTCGCGATGCGCGGGCAGCTCGGTCGAGCTCGTGATCGGGCGGGGTGCGGTGTCCGTCATGAGACCTTCCAGCAGTGGGTGTGCCAGTGGCGGCGGGCGGCCAGGTCGCTCTGCTCGCCCATCATGCCGTCCGCGCGCCAGGCGACGACGTGCGCGTGGCCGGGTTCGATGTCGAGGGTGCAGCCGGGGCAGCGGTAGACCTTGAGCGCCCGGGCCGCCGAGACCGGCTGCACGTTCCATACGCGACCCCGCCGGGTCTCGGTGTGCTGCGAGCCGCTGAGGAGGCGCGTGAGCACGTCCTCGTCCTCCTCCTCGCGCGCGCGTCTCCCCCGGGGTCGATTGCTGCGCGGCATGATCCGATCCTAGGCCGCGCCGGAGACGGGGCCGGTCAGCCCGCCTCGGCCTGACGCCCGAGGCGCGCCTCCTCCTGGTCGAGCATGCGCTGTGCCCGCGCGAGCACGCGCGACGGGTGCTCCCCCGTGCCTCGGGCCTCGAGCAGGGCGGCGCGCTCGGCGTCGAGCACGTGTCGTCGGAGCAGCAGGTAGGCGGCGCGCGGGCTGAGCGGCGCGCCGTCGTCGGCGGCCATCGCCTCCGCGCGCTCGGTCACCCACTCGGCCTTCATCGCCGTGTCGCGCCGCACGCGCTCGACGACCTCGTCCTCCACGACCGTGCCCTCGGGCAGCTGCCGCACGCCCTCGTCGACGGCGCGGATCCCCGCGTCGGCCAGCTCGGAGACGAGCGCCGCGAGCTGCCGCTGGTCCTCGACGGCGTCGCTCCCGCGGATCCCGCTCAGCCGGATCACGGCGGGGAGCGTCCCGCCGTTCACGAGCAGCGACACGATCGCGACCGTGAAGGCGATGAGGACGAGCTGCGCGCGGTACGGCGTCTCGGAGGGCAGCGACTGCGCGGCCGCGAGCGTCACCACGCCGCGCATGCCCGCCCAGCCGAGCACGAGGCCGCCGCGCCACCCGAGGCCCTGCGAGCGGAGGGCCTGCAGGTCGGCGCGTCGGCGGCGGAGGATCCGCGTGACGGCCCGCTCGCGCCGCGACGGCCGGTCGTCGCCCCGCTCCCTTCGGAGCCGCTCGAGACCGCGCC